>NZ_JAKUEU010000042.1:0-47485 GCF_022663075.1 Bacillus cereus group sp. BfR-BA-01441 | reverse complement strand
ATTTTAGATATAGAAAACATAGGAATTCAACACAACTTTTTTGAAATTGGAGGCCATTCACTGAAAGCGACTACGATGGTTTCTAGAATCCATAAGGAACTTATGGTGGAGCTACCTTTACGACAAATATTCAAAACACCTACTATAAAAGGAATTGGAGAATATATTGACTCTACGAAAGAAAGGGTATATGCATCGATCACAAAAGTAGAAGAACAGGATTATTATCCGCTCTCATCTGCCCAAAGAAGACTCTACATTTTAAACAAAATAGAGGGTAGCGGAGTATCTTATAATATGCCTTTCGCTATGAAAATAAAAGGTGATTTGGATGTTCATCAGCTTGAGAATGCATTCTATAAACTAATCGAAAGACATGAGGCCTTAAGAACTTCTTTCGTAATGGTAGATGGTGAACCAGTTCAAAAGATTGAAAAAGAGATAGATTTCCAAGTGACGTATAGAGAAATGGGTACCAATAAGCTAGATGATATGATTAATGGATTTGTTAAACCGTTTGATTTGGAGAAAGCTCCTCTTTTACGGGTTGAAATTATACATGTCACAGATGATGAGCACGTGATGGTCCTAGATATGCACCATATCATTTCAGATGGAGTTTCAATGAACATTTTAAATAGAGAGCTCTGTAAACTGTATGAAGGGAAAGAGTTATCCCCATTGGACCTACAGTATAAAGATTATGCAGTATGGCAAAAAGACTTGTTTACTCAAGAGGAAATGAAGAAGCAAGAAGAATATTGGATAAATGTTTTTAAAGAAGAAGTACCTATTTTAAATATGCCAACAGATTATAAAAGGCCGCCGACACAAAGTGTTGAAGGGGCCCGAAGAAGTTTTGAAATAGATAGTGAGTTGACAAAGAAGCTTAATAGAATTGCAAAAGAAAATGGGGTTACCATGTATATGCTTCTGTTAGCTGGATATACAACTTTACTTTCAAGATATACGGGTCAAGATGATATTGTGGTAGGATCTCCAATTGCAGGAAGAAGCCATCATGATTTTGAAAATATTGTCGGAATGTTTGTGAATACCCTTGCGATGAGAAATTATCCAAATGAAGATAAAACATTTCGTAATTATTTAAGAGAAGTAAAAGAAAATGCATTAAAGGCTTATGAAAATCAAGATTATCCTTTGGATGAACTGGTTGAAAAGCTGGACTTACAAAGAGATATGAGTAGAAGTGCATTATTTGATACGATGTTTGTGCTACAAAACTTAGATACCTCTAATGAAGAGATTAAAGGGTTAAGTTTTGAAACATATGATAGTGAACTTAATATAGCAAATTTTGATTTGACATTATCAGCAGTAGAAACTAATAACATTATAAAATTTGATTTAGAATATTGTACAAAATTGTTTAAGAAAGAGACAATAGCTAAAATATCAGAGCACTTTGTTAGTATTTTAAGAGAAATTACTAATAATCAGGAAGTTTGTTTAGGTCAAATAGATATGCTTTCGGGAGAAGAAAAGTACATTCTTTTGAATGAATTTAATGAAACTTATATGGATTATCCAAAGAATAAAACCATTTATCAATTATTTGAGGAGCAGGTAGAGAGAACTCCAAACAAGGTTGCCGTAGAATTTGAGGGGCAACAAGTTACTTATAAGGAGCTCAATGAAAAATCCAATCAAGTAGCTAGAGTACTTTGTGATAAGGGTGTTCATCCAGAAATGATTGTAGGAATTATGGTGGAACGTTCTTTAGATATGATTGTCGGTATCATGGGGATATTAAAATCAGGGGCAGCGTATTTACCAATAGACCCTGAATATCCTGAAGAGCGAATTAAATATATGGTAGAAGATAGTAACACAAAGTTCGTATTAACGCAGACTCATTTATACGATAAACTTCATTTTATCAATAATGAATGTATAACTAAAATCTCAATTAATGATGAAACAATAAAAAATCAAGAGCAAATTAATATGGAAAGGCGTAATAATAGAAATGATTTAGCCTATGTCATTTATACGTCTGGTTCCACTGGTTTACCAAAAGGGGTGTTAGTGGAACATCATTCCTTAGTCAATTTATGTAATTGGTATGTAGATTTTCATAAAATAACAGAAAGAGATCGAATTACAAACTATTTGAAAGTCTCATTTGATGCATCTATTGGAGAAATTTTCCCTTGTTTAATCACCGGAGCTACTTTGCACGTTTTAGGTAAAGATATTAGGCTTGATCTAGATAAATTAAATGAATATATGAATAGTAAAGACATAACAGTTGCAACATTCCCATCTAAGGTAAGTGAACAATTTATATTACAAGATAATCATTCTTTAAGAATGTTAGTATCCGGTGGCGAAAAGTTAATTTTAAATAAGAATACCCGCTATCAGCTTGTAAATGCCTACGGTCCAACCGAAAATACAGTAGTAACTACAAGTTTCTTAATGAATAAAAATGATGATAATATTCCAATTGGAAAACCGGTGTATAATACTAAAGTTTATATAGTAAATAAGTATAATCAGCTTTGTCCAATTGGAGTAACAGGAGAGTTATGTATATCTGGAGTTGGATTGGCAAGAGGTTATTTAAATAATCAAGTCTTAACTGCCGAGAAATTTGTGGAAAATCCTTTCGTCAGTGGGGAAAAAATGTATCGTACAGGTGATCTTGTAAGATGGATGCCTGATGGAAATGTTGAATTCATAGGAAGAATTGACCATCAAGTAAAAATACGTGGGTATAGAATAGAACTTGGTGAAATAGAGAGCAAGTTGTTAAAACATCAAGATATAAAAGAGGTCGTAGTAGTAGCAAAAGAGGATAAGAAAAATCATACGTATATAAGTGCTTATATTGTGTCTGAAAAAGCAATATCTTCAGCCAAGATAAGAGAATTTTTAGAAAAGGAACTTCCTGATTACATGATTCCCTCTTATTTTGTTCAACTTGACCAGTTACCACTTACATCAAACGATAAAGTGGATCGAAAAGCACTTCCAGAACCAGATAGAAGTAGTCAATCAGGGGTAGAATATGAGGCACCAAGAAATGAAGTTGAAACACATCTTGTTGAGATTTGGAGGGATATCCTAGGCATAGAGGATATAGGGATAAATCATCATTTCTTTGTATCAGGTGGAGATTCTATTAAGGCTCTGCAAATTGTATCCAGGTTGTCTAGAATAAATCTTAAATTAGAAGTGAAAGATCTATTTGCAAACCCTAAAATTAAAGATCTTAGTAAGTATGTAAAAAAGCAAAACAAACGGTTAAAACCTAATGAAATAGTTACAGGAGAAGTAATATTATCTCCAATTCAAAAATGGTATTTTGAGAAAAATAAAGAAGAACTAGATCATTTTAATCAATCATTTATGCTGTTTAGGGAAGATGGGTTTGATCAAAAGAGAATAGAGAGAGTCTTTAATAAGATATTAGAGCAGCATGATGCCCTTAGAATGATTTATAGAGAAAATGATGGAGAGATCATTCAGTATAATAGAGGCTATAAGGATAACCTCTTTGATTTATACGTTCATGATGTTGAGAGAGTAGAGAATAAGGAAGAGAAAATATATGAATTAGCGACAAATATCCAAAAGAAATCTTCCATCAAAAATGGTAAACTCGTTAATCTTTGTCTATTTAAAACGAATCAAGGTGATCATCTGCTTATTACCATTCATCATCTTGTAGTAGATGGAGTATCATGGAGAATAATATTAGAAGATTTTGAAACTCTATATTCTCAGGATTTAAGAGGTGAGAAGTTAGATGTTGGATTCAAAACTGAATCCTTTAAAGAATTTTCCTCTAAGCTGAGGGAGTATGCTAGTAGCAATAAATTATTAAAGGAAAAAGAGTATTGGCAAGAGATAGCAAATACTGAGGTTGCATTTATACCTAGAAAAAAAGAGCTCAAAAGTGACACATTCGAAAATAGTAAAACAGTTAGTATTTCTTTAAATAAGGAAAAGACTATAAGTTTATTAAGAAAATCCAATAGAGCATACAATACAGAAATAAATGATATATTGTTAACTTCCTTATTATTAGGCGCTAGAGAGATAACAAGTGAAAATTGTATAAAAATAAATATGGAGGGACATGGAAGAGAAGATATCTTAGAAAATATAGATATTAGTAGGACTGTAGGTTGGTTTACAACTATGTATCCAGTACTTATAGATTTAGGCAATGAGACCGATCTTGCTACTAATATAAAAATGGTAAAAGAAATTTTAAGGAAAATTCCTAACAAGGGAATCGGATTTGGTATACTAAAATATTTATCAAAAGAGAAGTATCTATTAAATGAACAAAAAGCACCAATTTCATTTAACTATTTAGGTGAAATGGATAATGATGTTAACAGAAATGAATTTTCTGAATCAAAATTTTCTTATGGGGAAACAATTGGAGGAAAGATTTCAAGAAATAATTCGATAGAAATCAATTCGATAATTATTAATAATGAATTGGTTATAAATACTACCTTTAATGAGCTAGAGTTTGATGAACTAACAATCAGGAAATTAAATGATAAGTTTAAAGAAAGTCTTGAAACTATAATTGATCATTGTGTTAGTCAAATAGAGGTGGAAAAGACGCCTTATGACTATGGGGATACTAAATTAACTCTAAGTGAACTTAAGGATATTAAAGAGAAGTATAAAGATTTCGAAATTGAAAAGATTTACCCGTTAGCAAATATGCAAAAGGGAATGCTGTTCCATGCTTTGGAAAACAAAAATTCAAAAGCATATTTTGAACAAACTGTCATGGATATAACAGGATACGTTGATGTAGAGATATTAAAAACAAGTTTTAATAAAATCATGCAAAGATACGAAATACTAAGAGCATCATTTGAATATGAAATAGTTGAGGAGCCTAGACAAATAATAATAGCGGATAGAGAAATAGGTTTTCAATATTGCGATATAAGTGAAAGAGGAACTATAGAAAAAGAGTTATTCATAAAAAATTATAGAGAAGAAGATACAGAAAAGGGATTTAACTTAAGTAAAGATACTTTAATGAGAGTATGTTTGATTAGAACAGATGAAAACTTATATAAATTGGTATGGAGTCATCATCATATTTTATTGGATGGTTGGTGTCTTGGAATCGTATTAGGTGAGTTATTCACTGTATATGGAAAATTAATAAATGGTGAAGAATATGAGTTAGAAGAAACGAAACCTTATAGCGATTATATAAAATGGCTGGAAGAGCAAGATAAAGAAGAAGGTAAAAGTTATTGGGAGCAATATTTAGATGGTTATGAAGAGAAAGCGCAAATACCAAAATTACAGATTACTAAGAATAATAGTGAGTATTTAAGAAGAGAAAAAGTAATTGAATTTTCGAACGAACTAACAAATAAGATTACACAGCTTGCTAATAGGAATAGCGTAACCTTTAATACAGTATTCCAGAGTATTTGGGGTATTATTTTGGCGAAGTATAACAATACAGACGAAGTAGTATTTGGAACTATTGTATCGGGAAGGGAAGCACCAGTAGACGGAATTGAAAAGATGATTGGTTTATTTATTAATGCCATTCCAACTAGAATAAACCTTGGAAAGAATCAGAAGTTTAAAGAGGTTTTAACGGTTGTACAGAGTGAAGCTATAGCTAGCAATAATTATAACTATATGAATTTAGCTGAAGTTCAAGCAATGAGTAAATTAAAGAATGATCTTATTGATCATATAATTGTGTTTGAGAACTATGCTGTTGATAAACGTATTGCCGGAAATGAAAAAATGGATATAGGTTTTGAGGTAGAAGATATACATGCAGAAGAGCAGAGCAATTATAGTTTTAGTATTGCTGCAACTCCAGGTGAGAAGTTAAATTTAGTTTTAACTTATGATGGCAATATTTATGATGACAAAATAATAGATAATATTGAAATGCACATTAAAAAAGTAACTGAACAAGTGATTGCAGATGAGAATAAGAAAATAAATGAAATAGACATAATTTCAGAAGAAGAAAGAACAACTTTATTGTATGAATTTAATGATACAAAAGTAGATTATCCAAAAGAGAAGACGATCCATCAATTGTTCCAAGAACAGGTAGAAAGGACACCTGAAAATATTGCAGTTGTGTTTGAAAATAAACAATTGACTTATTGGGAACTTAACGAAAAATCTAATCAAGTCGCTGCTCTGCTAAGAGAAAAAGGTGTGAAATCTAATACTGTGGTTGGTATTATGGTTGAACGTTCGATTGAAATGATAGTTGGTATGATGGCGATATTAAAAGCTGGGGGAGCATACCTTCCAATTGATCCTGAGTATCCAGAGGATAGAAGAAGATATATGTTAGAAGACAGTGGTATAGAAATATTGTTAAAACAAGAAAATAAACATGTAGATTATGATTTAACTTGTATTGATATAAATGTACAAAAGATTAAGGATAGATTTACAGAAAACTTGCCTAGTCTAAATAAGTCCTCTGACATGGCTTATATAATATACACTTCAGGTTCAACTGGAAAACCAAAGGGTGTTATGGTGAATCATAAATCTATTCTCAATACGTTATGTTGGAGAATAGAATCATATCAATATAGTGAAAGTGATATTACGTTACAGATGCCTTCTTTCTCTTTTGACAGCTCTGTTGAAGATATTTTTACTACTTTGCTTTCTGGAGGTAAATTAATTTTAATAGAAGATATAAGAATGAATTTCAGTAAATTTATAAATATTATTCAAAATAATAAAGTAACTAATTTGTTAGCTGTTCCAAGTTATTATAATAATCTATTAAACACTATTGATAAGCCTTTAGTAGATTTGAGATTTGTGACAATTGCAGGTGAAGGTTTTAATGAAAATTTAATTACAAAACATTTTCAGAAAATGCCTCACGTAAAATTGTTTAATGAATATGGTCCAACAGAAAATAGTGTTTGTTCTACAATATGTGAATTAAAACAGGAAGATCAGAAGGTACTTATTGGTAAACCAATAAGTAATAATAGGGTTTATATCCTTGATATAGAAAATAATTTAGTGCCATTAGGAGTTGCAGGTGAACTTTGTGTAAGTGGGGAAGGTTTGGCACGTGGTTATTTAAACAGACCAGAGCTTACAGCGGAGAAGTTTGTTCCAAATCCATTCATTCCAGGGGAAAGGATGTACCGGACAGGAGATCTTGCAAGGTTATTGCCTAATGGGAATATCGAATTTTTAGGTAGAATTGACCATCAAGTGAAAATTCGAGGTTTCAGGATTGAACTTGGTGAGGTAGAGAATCAACTTTTGAAACAGAAAGAGATTAAAGAAGCCGTTATCATCGCAAGAGAGGATAATAATGGTCAACCATATTTATGTGCTTATTTTACGTCTGAAACACGTAAGAAAGAATCCAAATTACAAGAAATTCGGAAGGATTTGGCGCAAGAGCTTCCAGAGTATATGATTCCTGCGTTTTTCGTTCAGTTGGATAAACTACCACTTACAGCAAATGGAAAAGTGGACCGAAAGGCCTTACCAGAACCTGATGAAAGTGCAGTTGTGGGAGTAGAGTATGAGGCACCAAGGAATGAAGTCGAAGAAAGACTTGTATCCATTTGGCAGGAAATTTTAGGAGTAGAAAAAATCGGTATCAACCAGCACTTTTTTGAAATAGGAGGTCATTCTCTTAAAGCAACTACGATGGTTTCTAAAATCCATAAGGAACTTATGGTGGAGATACCTTTACGACAAATCTTCCAAACACCTACTATAAAAGGGATTGGAGAATTTATTGACTCTACAAAAGAAAGTGTATATGCATCCATCAAAAAAGTAGAAGAACAAGATTATTATCCACTTTCATCTGCACAAAAAAGACTCTATATTTTAAACAAAATAGAGGGTAGCGGAGTATCTTACAATATACCGTTCGCCATGAAGATAAAAGGTGATTTGGATGTTCAGCAACTTGAGAAGGCTTTCCATAAATTAATAGAAAGACATGAAGCTTTAAGAACTTCTTTTGTAATGGTAGATGGTGAACCAGTTCAAAAGATTGAAAAAGACATAGATTTCCAAGTGACGTATAGAGAAATGGGTACCAATAAGCTAGATGATATGATCAATGGATTTGTTAAACCGTTTGATTTAGAGAAGGCTCCTCTTTTACGGGTTGAAATCATACATGTTACAGATGATGAGCACGTGATTGTATTAGATATGCATCATATCATATCAGATGGTGTATCAATGGGGATCTTTACACAGGAATTAGCTGAGTTATACAACGGGAAAGAATTATCTCCATTAAGCATTCAATATAAAGATTATTCTGTATGGCAAAGAGAATTGTTTACTCAAGAAGAAATGAAAAAACAAGAAGAGTATTGGATGCATGTATTTAAAGAAGAAGTACCAGTACTAAATATGCCGACAGATTATAAAAGACCACCAATTCAAAGTACAGAAGGTGACCTTGTACATTTTGAAATCGATAGTGACATATATGTTAACCTTAAGAAGATGGCGAAGGAACATGGTGTGACGCTGTATATGCTTCTGTTAGCGGGATACACAACACTGCTTTCAAAATATACGGGGCAAGAGGAAATCGTAGTGGGATCTCCAATCGCAGGAAGACCTCATGATGATTTGAAACAGATTATGGGTATTTTTGTTAATACTCTTGCGATGAGAAATTATCCAAAACGAGACGTTTCATTCCAAGATTATTTAAAAGAAGTTAAAGAGAATGCTTTAAAAGCCTATGAAAATCAGGATTATCCATTTGATGAATTAGTTGAAAAATTAGATTTAAAGAGAGATATGAGCAGAAGTGCTTTGTTTGATACAATGCTCGTCTTACAAAACTTTGACTATGATGATTTTGAAATACAAGGTTTAACTTTCTCACCATATCAAATGAAGGCGCATGTTTCTAAATTTGATTTAACATTTACCGCTGTTGAAGAAGAGCGTAGTATCAAATGTGTATTAAATTACAGAACTAAATTATTTAAGAAGGAAACTGTAGAAAGATTAGCTAAACATTTAATCCAGGTTTTTAAAGAAATTATTGAGAAGCCAGAACAAAGCATTCAGGATATTATGTTGCTTTCAGAAGAAGAAGCGCAGATGCTATTGCAGGATGATAAAGATACAAAAGCTGATTATCCGAAAGATAAAACAATTTCACAATTATTTGAGGAACAGGTGAAACGAACACCTCACCATGTAGCCGTGGTATTTAAAAATCAGAAACTTACGTATCTGGAACTGAATGAAAGAGCGAATCAAATGGCAAGGTTGCTTCAAGAAAAAGGAGCAAAGCCAGGGATAACAGTAGGTATGTTAGTGGAAGAATCTCTTGAAATGATTATTGGAATTATGGCCGTATTAAAAGCAGGAGCGACTTACTTACCAATAGATCCTGAACAACTGGATAAAAGAACGAATGTCATTTTAAAGGATAGTAATGCTAGCCTATTGATAGTAAAAGGAGAAAGGAAAGAAACTCTCCAATTTAATGGAGAAATAGTCTCCATGGAAGATGATTCTATAAAAGAGAGGGATACATCAAATTTATTAGTCAATTATAAATGGAATCATAATGCGTATATCATCTATACATCAGGTTCGACTGGTACACCTAAAGGTGTATGTGTTCAGCACAACAACGTTGTAAACTACATGACTTGGTTTACAAAGGAAGCGAATCTAAAAGAAACAGATAAGGCAATGTTAGTATCTTCCTATGCATTTGACTTGGGCTATACAAGTCTATATTCATCACTTTTAAATGGATGTGAACTGCATCTCGTTACAAAAGAAGTATATACTAATGCTCAGAAGGCATTACAGTATATAGAAGAACAAGGGATTTCTTATTTGAAATTAACACCGTCTCTCTTTAGTGTCTTGGTGAATGATCCGAGTTTCTCAAATAATCAGAGCTGTAAAACTTTGAGATTAGTCGTGTTAGGTGGAGAGAAAATCAATCCAATAGATGTTGAAACATTCTATACACATTACCCAAATCATGCGGTAATGAATCACTATGGACCTACAGAGGCGACAATTGGTTCGGTATATCAAGTTATTGAATATGATACAATGGCAGCTTTCAAAGAATGCCCTGTGATTGGAAGACCAATTCAGAATATGAAGGCTTACGTAGTGGATCAACAAATGAAACTTGTCCCGGAAGGTGTTTATGGTGAATTATGCTTATCAGGAGATGGCGTAGCAAGTGGATATTTAAACAGAGCAGATTTGACAGAAGAAAAATTTGTTCAAAATCCGTTTGAACCAAATAAAAAAATGTATCGGACAGGGGATCTTGCTCGAAGACTATCGGATGGTAGAATTGAGCTTGCAGGTAGGATTGACGGTCAAGTGAAAATAAGAGGTTATCGAATTGAAACAGAAGAGATTAAGCGTCATTTAGTTAAACACGAACAAATTAAAGAAGCATTCGTGATTGACCGAGAAGGTCAGGACGGAAGAAGATATCTATGTGCATATATTACGTCCCAGAGGGACCTATCATTTGAAGAATTAAGAGCGTACTTAAAAGTAGAAATCCCTGAATACATGATTCCATCTTATTTTGTTCAGATGGAGCGTATTCCACTTACGGCAAATGGAAAAGTAAACGAAAAAGCTTTACCAGAGCCAGATGTGAGTAAGGGAGTAGATTATGAAAAACCAAGAAATCAGGTAGAAGAAAAACTTGTGAAGGTATGGGAAGATATATTAGGAGTCAATCCAATTGGGATTAGCCATAACTTTTTTGCTTCGGGTGGAGATTCTATTAAAGCTTTACAAATTATCTCACGTTTATCACGAGAAGGTATCACGTTAGAGATGAAAGATCTATTTACCTATCCGGAAATCAAGTTTTTAAGCAACTATGTCAATATTGAGACAATACAAGAAGGCTCTTATGAAATTGAAACAGGAGATGTGTTGCTCACTCCAATTCAAAAAGCGTATTTTATGAATGGAAAAGAAGATATAAATCATTATAATCATGCAGTTATGTTGTATAGGAAAGATGGATTCCGTGAGGAAATGATACAAGAAGTTATGGAAGCAATTTTTGTACATCATGACGCTTTACGAATGATTTATAAAGAGGAGAATAATGAAGTACTTCAATTTAATCGAGAAGTGGAAAAGAATCAATTTGGTTTTTATGTTTATGACGTTTCGAGAGAAGATAATCCAGATGTGAAAATTCAAGAACTTGCGACAATATTACAGAAGAAAATTGATATACAAGAAGGGCCTCTTGTAAATGTAGCACAGTTTAAGACGAATGTTGGAGACCATCTGTTACTTATTATTCATCACCTTGTGGTGGATGGAATCTCTTGGAGAATCCTATTTGAAGATTTTGCACTTGGATACAGCCAGCTAATGAAAGGAGAACCAATAGCGTTTTATCCAAAAACGACTTCTTATAAAGAGTATGCCACTCAGCTCAACGAGTATGCTAAGAGTGCAAAAATCCTTAGAGAAAAGCAATATTGGGTGAACACATTAAAGGATAATGTTAACTTTTTAGAGAAAAAAGAGGAAGTTGGACTATTCCGATATGAGGATAGTGATACTTTTAGTACCGCTCTCGGCATAGAGGAAACAAGCCGATTGTTAAGAGAAACAAATCAAGCATATCATACTGAAATCAATGATTTACTGATTAGTGCTCTTTTAATAGCTACAAGGAGAGTAACTGGTGAAAATAAAATTAGGATTAGTCTAGAGGGCCATGGTAGAGAACGGATTATAAAAAATGTAGATATTAGCCGAACAGTTGGATGGTTTACAACCAAATATCCTGTATACATCAATTTAGGAGATGAAAAGGACCTTTCAATGACTATTAAAACAGTGAAAGAGTCTCTTAGAAGAATTCCGAATAAGGGAATAGGCTATGGGGTTTTAAAACAATTGAGTGGAGATTCAGATTTATGGAGTATTGAACAGCCACCTATTTTGTTTAATTACTTAGGTCAAATGGATGCAGATCTCAATAATACAATCTTTTCTTCTTCGTGGATATCGGCAGGAGAGTCGATTGGAGGTAAACATACAAGAGAAACACCTATAGAAATGAATGCTATTGTCTTAGATGGAAAGCTCACTATTGATACGACTTATAATACAAAAGTATATGCAGAGGATGTCGTAGTGGAGTTTACGGAAGCTTTCAAGGCTGCTCTTCGTGATGTAATCCATCATTGCATTTCTAAGGAACAGGCTGAAAAAACACCATTTGACTACGGAGACAAAGAATTAAGCTTCGAACAACTAGAGGAAATCAAGGCGAAAAATAGGTGGGGAGAAATAGAAAAGATTTATCCATTAGCTAATATGCAGCAGGGTATGCTATTCCATGCATTAGAAGATCCACAATCAGGTGCATACTTTGAACAACTTGTCATTGATGTCAAAGGGTTTATTGATGTCAACTTATTCGAGGAAAGCTTGAACGATATTATGAAAAGACATGAAATCCTTCGGACAGCAATTGAATATGAAATTACAGAAAAACCAAAAAATGTAATCGTAAAAGGTCGAAAGATTGGCTTTAGATACCGAGATATTAGACAGCAAGGAATAGATCAGCAAAAAGAAAGTATAACAACCTACATTGAACAAGATCGAGAAAAAGGTTTTGATTTTAGTAAAGATGTCTTAATTAGACTGGAACTTATTCAAACTGATGATAAGGCTTATACAATTATATGGAGTAATCATCACATCTTATTCGATGGATGGGGCAGAGGTATTATTTTGGGAGAATTGTTCCATATCTATGGAAACAAACAAGTAGGACAGTATCCTAATTTAGAAGAGCCAAGGCCATATAGTGATTATATTAGATGGTTAGGAGAACAGGAAAAAGAAGAGGGAATTCAATATTGGAAACAATATTTAGCAGGATATCAAAAACCTGCGAAAGTTCCATCGTTCAAAATTGATAGTACAAGAGAGTACCATGGACAAGAGACGCTCATTGAATTTTCAAGGGAATTTACGAAAAAAATGACTGAATTGGCTAATCAAAATAATGTTACGTTAAACACTGTGCTACAAACTTTATGGGGGATTATTTTAGCCAAATATAATCATACAGACGATGTTGTATTTGGTTCTGTCGTTTCTGGTAGAGATGCCAAAGTAGCTGGAATTGAAAAAATGGTTGGATTATTCATTAATGCAATTCCAACGAGAATTAATATAAAAGAACAGAAGAGCTTTAAAAGTATTTTAAAAGAGGTACAGCAACAAGCGATAGAAAGCCAAGCATACAACTATATGAATCTTTCAGATATACAGTCTCTTAGTGATTTGAAAAGGGATTTAATTGATCATGTAATGATTTTTGAGAATTATGCACTTGATGAACGTTTACTTCAGGAAGAAGAACGTAAGAGTAGTTTCGTGTTTAAGGATATTAAAGGGATTGAACAAACCAACTATGGATTTACAATAGTTGTCGTTCCAGGTGAACAGCTTGTTCTCAAAATATCATATGATGGAAATCTCTATTCAGAAAAACTCATCCAGAACATAGCAAATCATCTAAAAAATGTTATGGACCAAGTTGTGCAGGATGAAAACAAAAATGTGAGTCAATTAGAAATCCTTTCAAAAGAAGAAAAGCATTATTTCTTGAATGAGTTTAATGAAACAAAGGCAGAGTATCCAAAAGAAAAAACAATTCATCGCCTATTTGAAGAACAGGTAGAACGGACTCCAAATAAGGTAGCTGTGGTATTTGATAAGCAGCAACTTACTTATAAAGAACTTAATGAAAAATCTAACCAAATAGCTAGGATACTCCAGAATAAAGGAGTTCAACCAGATACAGTTGTAGGTATCATGCTTGAACGTTCTCTAGAGATGATTATAGGAATTATGGGGATTTTAAAATCTGGAGCAGCATATTTACCAATAGATCCTGAATATCCTGAAGAGCGAATTAAGTATATAGTAGAGGATAGTGGAACAAATATAATACTTACAAAAGGTAAAGATGCAGTGAGATTAAACAAAGAAATAGTATTTTTGGATGAAGAGTATAATCATTATTCTACTGAAAATATAAAAGTAACAAGTAATACTAACAACCTAGCTTATATGATTTATACTTCGGGTTCTACAGGTATGCCAAAAGGAACCATGCTTAAGCAACGAGGCCTAGTCAATTATATAACATGGGCAAATAAGGAATATGTCAAAGGAGAGGCCTTAGATTTTGCCTTGTATTCATCTTTCTCATTTGACCTTACAATTACATCATTATTCACACCATTAATTTCTGGAAATAAAATAGTTATTTACAATAATGATGGGGATGAACCAATTATAAGACAAATCTTTAAGGATAATAGAGTAGGTATAGTAAAATTGACACCATCCCATTTAAGGTTGATAAGAGATATTGATAACAGCAATTCAAGTATAAAACGATTAATAGTGGGTGGAGAAGATTTAAAGACTGAGTTAGCAAGAGAGATCTCAAAAAGTTTCAATCATAATGTTGAAATCTATAATGAGTATGGTCCAACAGAAACAACAATTGGCTGTATGATTTATAAATATAGTCTTAATGACGATAAACACATATCGGTACCTATTGGGAAACCAATTGATAATGTTCAAATTTATATATTGGATGATAATCAAAAGATATTACCAGTAGGAATAGAAGGAGAACTTTATATAAGTGGAGATGGTGTTGCTACAGGTTATTTAAATAGACCTGAATTGACAGCAGAAAAATTTATATCGAATCCATATGTACCTGGAGCAAAGATGTATCGAACAGGGGATCTTGCAAGATGGTTGCCTAGTGGAAATATCGAATTTATAGGCAGGACTGACCATCAAGTAAAAATTCGTGGTTATAGAATTGAATTAGGAGAAATAGAGAATCAAATTCTAAAATTAGATAATATAAAAGAAACAAAAGTTGTTGCAAGATTAGACGGTGAGAATAGTCAGTATCTTTGTGCATATGTTGTTTTAGAGAATAAAGAAAAAGCAATTACTGTTACAGAAATGAGAAAATATTTATCAAAAGAACTTCCAAATTATATGATACCGGCATTTTTTACACAGATTAAGGAATTACCGTTGACAACAAATGGTAAAATAGATGTAAATTCATTACCAGCACCAGATGGAAATGTCAAATATGGATTAGAATACGAACCGCCAAGAAATGATTTAGAAGAAAAAATTGTTAGCATATGGGAAGAAATTTTAAATATCAAAAAAATAGGTATGAATACTAATTTATTTGATATCGGAGCGAACTCTTTAAACGTTATGACATTTGTTTCAAGGATAGTTGCAGAATTAAACTTTAGAGTACCGTTTAAAGATGTATTTGATAAACCTACAGTCCGAAGTTTTTCAGCGTTCTTAGAAGGTGCAAAAGAAATGTTAAAGGATTATACAGAGGATTGTATTCAACTTAGTAGCTCAACAAGCACCAATAAAAAACTATTTTGTTTCCCACCTGCTGCTTCAATAGGAATAGCATATATGGGGCTAGCAAAGCATATTGAGTCATATTCGGTTTACAGTTTTAATTTTATTAAATCTGAAAATAGAATTGCACAATATGTTAAAATAATAAAAGATATTCAATCAGAAGGACCGTACACATTAGTGGGATATTCAGCTGGTGGAATTCTTGCATTCGATGTGGCAAAAGAATTGAATAGACAAGGTTTTGAAGTAGAAAATCTTATTCTTATTGATTCAAAATACCGTACGATTGTAGAACAGAATCTTTATACAGAGGAAGAGTGTAGGAGAGAACTTCATGAAAAATTCAATCTGAAAAAATATAAAGATTTAGAAAAATTAGCTAGTGATTATTTGATAGAATTAATTATGAAGTCTTATATGTATGTACAGAGTACAACAACAAATGGCAGTATTGATGGAAATATAAGTTATATAAAATCAGTAAAAGAAAAAGAAGATGAAAATAATTTACTATGGGAGAATGCTACAACGAAGAATTTCAGGATAATTCAAGGTTATGGAACCCATATGGAAATGTTATCAAATTCAAAGCTAGATATTCTTAAAAAGAATGCTAATATAATAAACGACATATTGGCGTTTGAAACAGTTTAATTTTTGAGAATTGGCATTTCTTTAAAGAAATGCCAATTTTCTTATTTTCATGACTTGTAAATTAAAGAGAATAAGCGTAATAATTTTGGACATGTATAATAGAAATTATGAAAGCAGGTGTTATTTTGCGAGAAATTAGAATTCTTATAGCGGATGATGAAAAAGAAATTAGAGATTTATTAAAAAAATATATGGAGCGAGAATTATATAAGGTTGATGTTGCTATAGATGGCGAGCACGCTCTTTCGTTATTTAATAAAAATAAATATGATCTGTTTATATTAGATCTTATGATGCCAAAAATTGATGGGATTGAGGTCTGCAGAAAATTAAGAGAAAAAACGAATGTTCCTATTCTAATGCTCACTGCTAAAAATCATGAAACTGATAAGATATTAGGTTTAAGTATGGGCGCAGATGATTATATTACAAAACCTTTTAGTATAAATGAGGTAGTAGCTAGAGTTAAAGCTCTTATGAGGAGATTTTTAGTTTTAGGAAGTGAAGCAGGGGATAGAGAACAAACACGTATAGAGTTTAAAGAAATCTCAATTGATCTGAAAAAATATACTGTTTTCAAAGAGGGGGAAGAGATTCCTTTAACTGCAAAAGAGATGGAACTACTAAGGTTTTTTGCTTCAAATCCAGAGCAAGTGTTTACAAAATCTCAGTTGTTCCGTAATGTTTGGGGGGACAACTATTTAGAAGATGATAATACTGTCATGGTCCATATTCGAAAACTTAGAAAAAAAATAGAAGTGGATCCCTCTAATCCTCAATTAATACAAACAGTTTGGGGAATAGGATATAAGTTTGTAGGTGACCAAAATGTATAACGATAAAATTATCTTACTTAATATTCTTCAATTATTATGTATTATAGGACTTTTTTTTACAGATTTAAATAATCAGCTATTAGGAATAAATAAACTTGTTTTGTACATAGTACTATTTTTCTTTACGACTTTTCTCTTACTTATAAGGTTTCACTTCGTTAATCGTTTGAAAATAATGATTGAGGGGTTACAACGTGTAATTAAAGGGAATTTAACAACAAGGTTAATTGTAAATGAAGATAATGTATTTAATAAAATGATATTTTCTGTGAATGAATTAATTGAACAGTTAGAGAGAGTTCAAATCGAATCCATTAAAGCTCAAAATGCGAGAAAAAGGCTCTTATCAAGTATTTCTCATGATATCAGAACTCCTCTTACATCTATTATAGGATATATTGATGCTTTAAAAGATGATATAGCTGTTTCTCGAGAAGAAAAAAAAGAGTATCTTGAAATTATTTCAAAAAAATCCAGCAACTTAAAGCAATTAATCAATGAAATATTTAATATGGCAAAGCTAGATGCAGATGAAGTTTTAATAAATCCTGAATCTCTAGAGTTAACTGAAATTACCAGAGAAGTATTAATTGAGTATTTGCCTGAAATCAAGAAGAATAATTTGGAGTTAAAGCTTAGTTTACCAAAAACAAAATGTTTTATCACGGCTGATTATCTAAGTATTATAAGAATTATAGATAACCTAATAAAAAATGCTATTATATATGGGAAAGAAGGAAAAGTACTTGGGATAGAACTCATGGAATCAAATCAGGAATTCCAATTGCTTGTTTGGGATAAAGGACAGGGAATCGCGGAACATGATTTAGATCATGTATTTGAACGAATGTATCGTGGTGACCAATCAAGAAATTCTATTAATGGAGGTAGCGGATTAGGGCTTGCTATTGCTAAATCATTAGTAGAAAAAAACCAGGGCAGGATATGGGTTGAAAGTAGTCCATGGAATAAAACAGTTTTTGGTATCTCTTTTCCAAAAACAGAAAAGGTTTAATAAATATAGATAATATATGGTTTAAATTAAAATTTGTCCCAAACAATGTATTGACACTCCCACTGCTAAAGCCACAATCTGACTCGTTTTATTACCAAACGAGTCAGATTGTGAGTTCTCAAATGTGTTTTAGCGTCTTGTGCTTGACGACTCAATACATTTTACGGAGTAGAAGAATTTGTTACTCCAACCTCCTATGTATTCTGTTTTCAGAGAACAAGGTTGTTTTAGAGACTTTTACTTGTCTATTATGAAAATGATACCATTTCAAATTCTTGATGTACAGAACGTACCTTCGGTGTTTTATTTGTACACCGCATTTGAGCCCACTCTTATCCCACCCCTAAAGTGGGCGTTATCGCACCGTAGTGGGCTTTCCTGTTTGGAAAATCTGTAATTTGAAATTGACATCAATCTAAGTTGTAACTATAATAGTTACAGTTTGTTTCGTGAACTAATTCGAACTTCTTTGTTAATGATAGTATATTTTCATTCCTTTTTAAGTGTGACAGTTAGCAACTAACTATAATTCAATAGAGGATTAAATTCTATCTCATATTTAAAGAGTAGATAAGTTGTACCATCCAAATTTACGATGTGCAAATACTTAAAAAAACTACATTTTTCAACTGATCCTTTTTGGAATCCTCAGTATTGAAAACTGTAAACATCCACAAAAAGTTAATAAGATTGTTGTATGTAGAAAGAAATCTTTTAAAAAGGTCATAATATGGATAATAGGTAGCACACATTTTAATTAGTAGGACTTGTGCTACCATTAAGCCATTTTTTAATAAAAGTATAGAAAAAATCTAGAAGGTGAGTCCATTGCGTAAACATGTATATGTGCAATTTTATGTATTGATATTGGCTTTAATAACTTATATAAGCTTTTGCTTTATATTTTTATTTGTTTTTCCGAATCATTATTTCGTATCAGATTTTAATATCCGATTATCATCTTTAGTCGTTGAAACTACTGTATTTATCTCATTACTGTATTCTATATTATCCAAAAAAATTAAGTTAGGAGTATTCTGGGTTTGCATTACTATTGCAATAGGGTGCTTTTTGATAGGGAATTTCATATCCGCTTTTCAAGTACTTAATGTAGAATTACCAATACAAAATTTTAATATTTCTGATGTGTTCCTACTGTTTTTCTTATTTTTCTTTCTCTTTGCGTTCTTTTATAAAATCATGATGGAATGTAATAAATGGGAGAAAGCATATTTACTTTGTGATTTATGTATTGTTGTTACTGCTATTTTTACATTAGAGTGGTATTTATTTAATAAACCTACTGCAAATATCTTATTCTTATCAATTGGAGATGTTTTTCTCTCATTTATTTTTCCGATTATAGATTTATTGCTTCTATTGCTTGGAGTTACCCTAATCTTTCGACCCGCTATTTTCAATGCAAAAAGTAAATTGTTTATTTTTATCCTAGTATTAACTGGATTGGCTATTACGGACTACTTGTATTTCTACTTACAAGATGATTTGTCAGACCGTTCAGTTATATTATTAAGGTGCTTGTATAGAGTTTTCCTATTATGTATCGCTATTGCTGCTACAATCCCAAAGGATGCTTCTTCTAAAAGAAATTATTTTATTATAAACCCGATATTTGGAAAGAAACTCCTTGTCATATTCCCTTATCTTGCAGTTGCAGTCTTAATTGGTTTTACTTTGAAAGAGCAAACATCTTCGGCTACATTGATTACGGGGAATTGTATTGCTTTTGTATTTGTACTGATTCGTCATACAATTGTACGAATGCAAAACAAAGATTTAACCGAGACCTTAAAAGTGTTTAATAATCAATTAGAACAAACAGTATCTCAAAGAACAAGGGATTTAATAAACAAATCTAATGATTTGGTAAAAAATCAAGAGAGATTTAAGTCATTATATGAGTATCATCCGGATCCTATTTTAACGATTGATCCAAACGGTATTGTATTAAATATAAACCAGTCTGGAAGTACGTTATTAGGAGAAGACAGTGCTGCATTAATAGGGAAAGAGTGTTTCTCTATTTTTTTAGATGAAGATAAATCTGAATTGGAGGCGGCTATAAAGAAGGGGAAACGATGTAGTTCGTCTTCGTTACAGTTACGTGTAAAAAATAACAATGAGAAGGACATACATTTTTGGTATGTCACTATTGTTCCTATTATGATAGAAGGACAAACTTTTGGAAGTTATGTAATGGTAAAAGACATAACGAGGATGAAACAGCAACAGGATGAGATAAATTATCTAGCATTCCATGATACGATAACGGAGATTGGAAATCGAACATTCTTCCAACAAGAATTAGATAGATCCATTAAGCATGCACAAAAATCACAGGATAAGTTTGGGCTCCTGTATATTGATTTAAACCGCTTTAAGACTATTAATGATACACTGGGCCATTCGATTGGTGACAAGGTTTTAAAAGAAGTGGCCAAACGTTTTAGGATATGTCTGTTATCGACTATTCCTCTAGCAAGAATAGGTGGTGATGAGTTTGCGATCATTGTCCATAACCGAACAGAGCAACAGTTATTGGATTTATGTGAAACTCTATTTCGTATAACTGAAGAACCATTTGTAGTTAATCAACATAGTTTTTACTTAACTCTTAGTATAGGAATAGCAGTGTATCCGTTTGGAGGAATAAATACTACTACACTTTTACAACACGCTGATATCGCTATGTATAGTGCAAAAGAAAAAGGTAATAATGCTGTTTGCATGTATGACGAGACATTATCAAAAAAAATAACAAGACGATTGCGATTAGAACAGGATTTACCGAATGCATTAGAAAATAATGAGTTGTTTTTATTATATCAACCACAAGTTGACAGTAAGACGGGGATGGTTATTGGTGCAGAGGCTTTAATACGTTGGCAACATCCAGAGCTAGGGATGATTTCACCTTTTGAGTTTATACCTATCGCAGAAGAAACGTCGCAGATTATTTCAATTGGGCAATGGACGTTACAGGAAGCGTGTCGACAACTGAAAGAATGGCATTCAGCGGGCTATGCAAATCTAAAGATGGGGATAAACTTATCAGCTATAGAGTTTGAACAGAAAGGTTTTGTTCAAACAATCATATCTACCATAGAAGAAGTAGGGGTACCTGCTAGTTCGATTGATTTGGAATTAACAGAGAGAATAGCGATGGTAGATGAAAAAGAAACCTTATCGAAGTTAAAAGCATTAAAATCATATGGTGTACATTTATCAATTGATGATTTTGGTACAGGATATTCTTCATTAGCATATCTTCCTTTGTATCCAATTGATACTTTGAAAATTCCAAGAGAATTTGTTAATAGGATCGGGACTTCTACGGATGGAAATGAAATTATACAAACCATTATTTCACTAGCACATACTTTAAATATGAAAGTGATCGCAGAAGGGGTAGAAACGAAAGAACAATTAACAGTGTTACAGCGTAATGCATGTTATCTAATTCAGGGGTATTACTACAGTAAACCTGTAAATGAAGATGAATTTATCGATTTTTTAAGTACAATGCAAAATGAATAAGTGAAAAAATCAGTATATGTATGAAATAAAAAGTTTACATTCAAAAAATGATAATAACAGTTTGATTATTTAAGGTAAATTTAAGATTGTTTTTGTAGATATTCTTAATTTACATATTATAATTACGATATTGATTTGTATTTATGGAGGATGTTATAGAATGAACTACAAAAAGGGTATTATGATAGGTCTATTATGTGTATTTGTGTTTTCATTAGGTGGCTGTGATTTTTGGGACGGATTTAAAAGTGGATTCAATACTAAAATTGAAAAAGTAGAAAATCAGGAGAAAAAATAAAATTTTTATAGATGTTTTAAAGAAAAAAGACGACTTATTTAATGTCGTCTTTTGTTTTTATTGAAAGTAAACTTCTATTCAAAAGTTTACTTTGGAAGTTTTATAAAAATATCAGTCTGTTTTGAGATATTGGTAGAACGGTGATTTTTAAAAAATAAGCCTCTTTTGTTATGAGACAAATTCATTATTGGATAGCAACCTATACACAAATATGGGACGTTAATATATTGTATCCAAATAGGTAATTTTAGGAGGTAAAAAAATGTATGATAATGATGGATATTACAATCTAAATTATTATTACGATAACTATTATGATCGTCCGATTCTTCCGATGCCTGGTGGAACATCTTATCCACTTCCAATACCTGTTCCAGGAGGGAGTACGACTTATCCAACACAATATCCTGGTGGTGGGGGAGGATTGCAACAAGGTTCTCCGTCACCACCATCGGCTTTAGTGCAAAAATATCATTATTTGAAAACTAATCCAGCAGCATTGGAAGCAGAAATGAAAAAACCAAGACCGCATACGTATGGATGTGGTGGAAAGTGGACTTTTGTTTTAACAGGAAGTCCGACTGGTAATGAATTGTTCCTTATGTATGTGATGTCAACATCTGGTGGTTATACTTCTGGTTATATATACCCTTATGGTACAGTTGCAAATTTCCCAACATCTCAAGTGCTTTGGTACTTGTGTTAGAAAGATATGCAGGAATTTCTTATTTAAGAAATTCCTTTTGTTTTTTGTTAATACTAATCTAGGAAAGCACCTATTAATAACAAATAAAATTCTATGTTTTTAGATAAATAAATGATTTGTATTTCATTGATTATTTACGATAGCAATGAATAAAATATGAAAGTCGCTATTGTTAATTCGAATATTTAAATGGTATTAGAAATAACAGGATAATTACATGTGTTGGTCAATCAAAACGGGCCTAGCGAAGCGAAGGGAGTATTTGACTTGACCAACTGGACTATACCAGAATCCTCTCGGCATTGAACAAACTATTGTTTGTTCCTGCCAACCGGCGAGGGAGCCCCTCAAGGAATTGAGGGGGTTGGGGAGTTTGAATGAGGGGGTCTGGGGAAGAGTTCCCCAGTGGGTTTAGGCAAAGCCCAAGGTTTTGTTTTTGCCACGTAAAACGTGGCTCGGCAAAGCTGAAAAGCGTTGCAGACCCCTATTGATTTTGAGGCGTTAGTGTCAAAATCGATAGTGTGAAGTTTATGTAAATGATTACGGATAATTATAATTACTAAGCAAAATTAAACTATCTTACAAATGCTAAAAAGCCTTTTCTAATGGATTTAGTGCCTTATGTAGAATTTAAAACAAATATTCTTGTAGAACGAGTAAATGAAGAAAATGAATTTGATTCTGAATGCTACTCCTAGTTATTTAGCAAAAGAATTTAAGACAGATCTTCAAGGTTTTTAATAATGATAAATTCTTTAATGGAAAAAGGAGTATTGGCCGTTTTGGAATCTGGAATGATAATAGAAGATGGACGTATTTGTACGAGTCGTACATGGTTTGTAAATCCTAATATTATGTGTTTTTTTCATTGGATGGTCTAATCGTGTCGCGAAACAATGTACTGACCTTTATGTGTTAAATAGCACTAAAGCACCAGCAATCCTAATCGAACTTGGATTCATCGATCCCGATCCCGATATGGCTAAATGGGATGTAGATAATATTTCTAATTCCATCTTATATGCATTGACTGGACAAACCGTTGGAGGTAGCCAACCCCACCAACCCCACCACCTAATCAAAAACGTAATGTTGTAGGAGCATTAAATTCACTTAAGATGATTGTAAACTTAAACCTTAAAAGTGATGGGTGCATTTATCCTGTAACCGAGCCAACAAGTGATTCCAAATTGAAAGGATTCACTGATTATCTTGACCGCAAAGGCTGGGTATATGCAGTTAAGTAAAAATAAGAGCCGTCATTTGACGGCTTTTTTTATTTTGCATCAATAATATTAATAAATTTTAACGTCATATTATTGTAAAATGCATCCGTACAAATTATAGATTTATTCAGCGGATCAATATCAACGACGGTCATATAGTTAGTAAGTAAAAAACCACCTTCGTAAAATGTAATCATTATTTCTTCTTCAGAAAGCAACGAACATAATAGCATGTTCTCAATAAGTTCTTGTTCATCCTGGGTTAATGTAGGTCGTTCCACCTTCGCCTTTTCTTTAATAATTTCACGGATACCAGCGAATTGCTCCGGCATCGCAGCGAACGGTGTCCATTTTACCATTCCTCTTCCTTTTGGCATATTAGCGTTGTTCATGCTTTATGTCCCCCTAACAGTGTGTTTCTGTATCTTGCTGTGGCATTATTTGTATAGGAAATTCCTCTTAATATGCTATTTTTTCCAAACTTTTTACGTATTTCGTCCATTGCCTTTGTTAGTTTTATTTCTTTTTCTCGCTGTATGATGTTATCAAAAAGAGAGATTTGTTCTTCTCCTTCAAGAATGAGGTTTGTTAGGGAAATAGTAATACTCCTAATGGGTTCTCCAGTATATTGTTGATGTAGAAAATATATACAAACTTGATAAATGTCCATGGTTAAATTGGTTGGACGGTTTAAAGTATGCGTTTTTCTGAAACCACCTGAATAACTTTTACTATAGCCAACTGAAAAATGAACGGTTTGAGCAAGTTTGTTTTGTTGTCTCAATCGATAACAAACCTCTTCGGTATGTTCCAGTAGGATAATTGGAAATTCCTCTATTGTATAATCACGCATTAAAATTTGGCTTTTTCCCACAGAAGTTGTAACCGGAATATATTTTTCTGAAATACGACTAAGGTCAATTCCATTGCTATGTAAGTGTAAATCTTCTCCAATCACGCCGAAGCTTTGTTTTAAATATTTAAGAGGGTAATTAGCTAGATCTCCAATTGAATGTATTCCTTTTCGATTTAACTTTATTTCAGTTTTACTTGAAATCCCCCAAAACTTACTAAGTGGCCGTATGCTCCATAATTTTGTAGGTACATCTTCGTATTTCCAATACGCAATTCCGTCTTTATTTTTCTTTGCTTCAATATCTAAAGCTACCTTACTCATTAATAGGTTAGGAGCAATCCCAATCGTGCATTCAATTCTTGTATGTTCATATACTTCACGTTTAAACTGTAAGGCAAATTCATATGGGTCTCGGGCAAATAGATGGATGCTATCAGTAATATCCATAAAAAATTCATCGATGCTGTATTGATGAAAGTCCTCAATAGGAACATACTGTAGAGCTAACTTTGTTATGTAATTGGAGCACTTAATATAAGTTCCCATTATTGGATTCACAATAAGAATGTCTTTTTGACGAGGGATTTCATATAGTCTTGCCATTTTCTTTATCCCCATTGCTTTTAATGGTGGAGTTGCGGCTAAGACAATGGAGCCATTCCTATTCACATCACCGACTACAGCTAATTTTGTATGAAGTGGATCGAAGCCCAATTTAATACAACTAACTGAAGCGTAAAAACTTCGAAGGTCAACACATAAGATGATTCTATTCGGCAAAATTGAATAGTCATACACCATAATTCC
Source organism: Bacillus cereus group sp. BfR-BA-01441 (assembly GCF_022663075.1). Lineage (NCBI taxonomy): Bacteria > Bacillati > Bacillota > Bacilli > Caryophanales > Bacillaceae > Bacillus > Bacillus cereus group sp. BfR-BA-01441. Next base: position 22,031 of record NZ_JAKUEU010000042.1, on the reverse strand, counting down.
TCCTAACTTAAAGAACGTTTGTTCTTATTATACACGAACTTACGTTCTTTCATAAGGTAGTTTTTGAAAAAATATTTAATTATATAAAGTAGAAATACGTAGTATGAAAGAGAGTAGGAAATGGCTAGTATTATTGAAATTTCTAGGATATAAACAGTGTTTTTAATAGTAGGTAGTACAGGGGGACAATGATGAGAGGAAATTGATTTTAAGATTTTCCAAGTATTTGAAAGGTAATTATTGACTGTAATTTATCATTTTAGCCAAGAAGACTCCTTTCTCAAGGAACGCGAAGTGAGTAGGTGGGAGATGAATTGGCTAAAATGATAAAAAAAGCAAAAAGAACTTGTAGGAATCACTACAAGTTCTTTTTAGATAATATAAAAAGGTGAAAAAAACTATCACATTCCTCGTAACAGGGAGACGATCTCACTTAAGGTTTGGTTTTATTATATAACAATTTCAACATAAGGAGTTTTGATGCGTAAAAATTATGTGAATTCGCAAATGGAATTTCATCTTTACTCCTTAAAAATTCCACTTATTCATTTTCCACCCTTAAATCAAAGTTGAAAAGATTAACAATATTTGCTAAAAGGTTAAAATAACATTATTATAATGTAATATACAGTAATTCATATGGTGAAAAGGTAAAAAAATTTACATATCACTTATTGAACGTTTAGCCGATGATTAGTGGAGTAAGGTAAATAACAAAATACATTTAATATATGATTCTTTCCGTAGCATAAGACACGCAGTTAAGACTTTTGATAGAAGCAGAGTGCGAATAATGAAAAAGGCGCTCACTTTTGGGTGACACTAATCCACTTGAAATGTTAGGGGATTGTATAAATACTAAAGCCAAAAAGTGATCTGTAATGAATAACGAAGAGGCTTACGCAAAGTTATATGAGAATGTATGTGCGAAGGGAAAGGATAACGTTTATAGGAGGAAGTATGAGGGCTCAATTCAATATATGTAACGGGGGAATAATATTATGAAATTTAATACGAAATTATTAAAGAAATTACTGTTATTAAGTGTAACGTCTGTATCAATTTTCAGTGCCTGCTCTGCAAAGGAAGATGGGGATTACAAGCCATATAAGAAACAAGACTCTATAGAAGTTGCAAAGGGAGAAGAGGAGGAGAAGTCCAATCCGCCAAAGGTCGAAGAGAAGAGGTCCAATCCCTCTAAGGTTGAAGAGGGTACAGAAGAACCTAAGAAGAAAAAAAAGGTACAACAAGTGGAGGAATCTAAGAATAAAGATGAGGAAATTAATGACAAATATCCGCATTATAAAGATGTACATGAGGACGCATCAACAGTATCACTAGAACAGTATAATCAAATCAAGGTTGGAATGTCTGCGGACAAAGTCATAGAGATAGCAGGAAAGCCTGGATCCAGCGAAACAACTAAATTGTTCTCTATCTACATATATTTAGGTCACGGTGGACACGGTTCGATGACTATAAAGTTTGATTCTAATAGAAATGTAACGAACAAAGAGCAAGATGGTCTTAGCAATACTGCAGTTAAAGATGAGAAGGCTAGCAAAGAACATGAAGACCCTAATCCTGAATCTGTTAAGAAATCTAGTGCTATAATTCCAAACGATTTTTGCGGACATGGACATGACGAAACGAAGGAGCTAGCGCACGACTGTGAAAAAATTACTGATAAGAAGGCATATAGAAGATATCAACTACAACAAAAGAGAGAAGAGCGAAAAAGACAAATTAGGGGCGAAGAACAGGAATTAATTGATTACGATCAGGGGGATGCAGCTTACAAGGAGCAGCAGCGTATATACGAAGAAATACAACGTAGAACAGAAGAAAGGGAATCGATTGACTACGATTACGATCAAGCTAGAGCGGTTAACAAAGAAAGGCAGCGTATGTACGAAGAAATACAAGAGTGAGATGAAGAAAAAGAGTGTAAAGTGTAAACTAAAAAAGCTAAATGGTACGAGGAGTACATTTCATAGATAGGAATTTGAATTATTGAAAAATCAAAATATGGAAGAGTAAATAAAAGACGCTAGTTGGCGTCTTTTATTTATCATTATTAGTAAAACTTCACTGGTGATTACTATTAATATTAAAATATCTGATCTTGGAATTAACTTATTAGATGATGCTATTGATTGTATAACATCTGACAAATGACTAAAGATAATAAAAAAATTCTTGATACAAAAATCTAAATTGTATAATATATAGGTATAGTGTTATTCGTTGAATTCCGTTTATTCCCACGCCTTATGTGTTGTGGTTGAGTTGCAGAAGCAAGTTGTGTTCTTGTTTCAATTTTGAAAGGGCTTCTTTGAGCTGATTAGTGCATATATAGCTTATTTTGTTATGCACATTTTTAATCGACTTGAAGAAGTCCTTTTTATGTTGTTTTCAAGTTGCAGGTGGGATTATTTATGATTCATAACATAACAAGATGAAAAGAGATAATGTTTGAATAGTATTATTTGATCCAAAGAGTAATCTAAAGTGCCGAATGATATATTTACTGATATAGATAAGTTAGCGGAGAGTACGATTGAAGAACTACGATTTTAATCATGTGAAGGTAGTTTATACAGGGGAAAAGGAAGAACTAAGTGATAGGAATACTTGGATCTTCCTTTTTTATTGCAACTAGAGATTTAGAATGAATGATTATACATATAAAAATGATTTAGCGGAAAAATTTCATTTAATTTAAATTAATAGAAGAAAAAGGAAAAAACAAATTCATAAAGGGCTAGTTTAAGTACGATTCATTTGCATAATTGAGAGGGGAAATGTATTGGTGAAACGTCTTGTTTCTTGCTGACCAAGGGAATGCAGAATGATTAGTAAAGAGTAAGAGCGTATTACTACTCTCACAAAGGAAATTACATTAGAAAAGGGTCTGTCAGTGTTTACAATTTATTTGTTACATCGTTCTAAAAGAATTTGGATGGAGAAGTAAATGCTAAGTGAGAACATGAATAACATTTCTAGAACTTGAACAATTGTGCTTTTTGTTAATAGTGAAAATCAGAAGTAGAAGAGGCACAACCGTTAGAGTGGACTGCAAAAGTGACAGAAAGAGAACAAGGACTAACATTATTTATAAAGATATCTAATAAGAAGTGCTATCGGATTTATACAGAAGGAGGGATAATACCAGAAAATATATGAATGTATATAAAATTTGAGGTGAATCCACCTAATTTCTATACATTAGTTGAATCAAATAATAGATGACTAGGGAGTGTATAACATCCATTTCCCAGTTAAATTTTCTTAGATAAATAGCATGAAATATAGTATGTTCTCATTCATTTTTATAAGGATAAAATATCTTTATATTTTTATAAAAATGAGTGAAACAGAACGATTCACCACATAAGAATATTCGTCTATAATGAAACACTGTACGTCATTGTAATATTAAGATGTTTTAAGATTAAAGTGATTATTAGTCATAAAATATGAGTTTCGAGACCTCAGCAAAATATTGCAATGCTTTATATACATGAGATTGTAAAAATTATTTTATTAAAATTACTGGAGGCTGATGAAATATGATAATAGATCATATAAGCAACAATGTAGTAAAAAAATTGGAACAAACGGTGCGCTATGAAAAGAAACAGGTACAGGTATTACGTGTAAGTAAAAGTAGTTCTAATATGCACGCTTACATGATTTTCCCAGAATTCTCAGAGGTTAAAATTTCAAATACCGAACTGGATGAATATATAGAAAATCTTTCAACAAGTCTGAAATATGTAATTGACCGCAAGTTAAATCAGCAAGAAATTGAAAAACAAAATCATTCTTTCATTATGACGTGCGCAGTTGAGGAAGATGGTGTTATAGATGATGAAACGATTCATTTTAATACGACGTATGTTAAGCCACCTACACTTGCGAGTAAGGTATTTAAGCTAGTGTGCGGTTTAGGAAATCGTTTGAATAGCTTAAAGGAGTTACATATAACAGTATTAAATAATAATATTAATCGAATTGAAATAGAGTTTTATAATGAAAATGAAACATATGTAGCAGTAGAAAAAGAAGAAATTGCAAATGCGATTATGGGGGCATATACAAAAGCCAATATCTATTATTCCGCAGATCTCCGTTATGTTGCAGAAGGAAATGAAATCAAATTAAAGAGCATAAAGCCAAAATTAGCGGGTGATGTGTTGTGAAGCGAGAAAAAGGGATGATTGGAGTTTTATGTATATTTGTTTTTATGATTCTAGTACTCATACCTTTACATACAGCTCATGCATCTGTAAAAGTGGATTTTAATGAATGGAAAGGAAATGATGTTTCTTCATCTTTTAAAGAAGGATTAAACAATCGAACAAAAACGAAAGAGAAAGACGATTCATTTGGGTCATCAATTATACAAAAAGTTGAGGGTATGTATGCACCAGCTTTTAAAGTAGGGGTAAATATCTTTTCTATCTCTTTCATATTAGGTGTTATTGTCATGGTTATGGCGTTAATTACAAAGAATGGTCAATGGATGAAATGGGCAACGGGGAGTATGATTTTCTCGTTCGTTAGTATGATGGCAATGAGATTAAGTGTATATTTCTTATTTAGTTCGGATGTATTTTCGTTTATGAACATTTTTACAGATTTTTTAGACCTGTTTAAATCAACAGCACTTATTTTTACACCCTTTATGTTAATTGCAGGAATTCGTTTACGAAGAATTCATGAGAGTACAAAACAACCTGAGTATTATCGCTGGTCTAATCGCGTTATAACGGGATCTTGTTTACTATGTATGTTAGCCGTACTGGCTCCATGGTTATTTGCGAATATGTAAAGAAATATATATAGAGACAAAAGGTACTGAATGTTCATTCAGTATCTTTTATCAACCCATCTGATTTTTTCTTTCGTATTCTACAAATATTTCCTCTGATATAGGGGATAATTCGTTCAATTTTTAATTGTTTTTTGTTGTAAAGGATTTCCTTTTGTAGAATGAACACTCCTTGTAGTAGAGCTGGTATGCCTACAAAACAGACGAGGAAGATAGAAACTAAAATAATATTTTACTTAGAAAAGTATTTCTCATGTTTAAAAATGACTTAATTTATTTTGAAAGGATTGCATGTTTTGAAAAGAAATCAAGAATATGCCGCTTTACGAAATTCTATCTTGATAGGTTGGCTGCTCACAATTATCACTATGGGCCTATCTATCTATTTTTCTTCTATTGTATATTTACTAATTGGATGTTTCATTTTGTCATTAAAATACGGATTAATGGGCACTATAAAGAATGTAGAAAAGCGTTTGCCAACTTGGGCTAATTTTGGAGTAATTGAAAAGCCAGTGAATCGGAGGGTGACAAGACCGTTTCAATTTCGGGGCGGACTCATTGTTTCATTAGCATTAGGATTTATAGAGATGGTGATAAAAGGTTTATGTATCTCATATTATATTTTAGGATTAGAAACTCATGTATATCGTTTAATGCGTAGAAACACAAGAGTGTGAAAGGAAGGCTTATATTATGAAAGTACTAATATTTGAATTAATTCTAATTGTGCTTCTGATACCGATTAATATTATGGTAAAAAAACATGCACCAAAATGGAAAGGGAAAGCCGGGGAAAAGATGGTAAAACGTATATTAAGCAAATTAGATCACGAAAGGTATCGGGTGTTACATGATGTGACGGTTTATACAGAGTATGGTGATACAACTCAAATTGACCATATTGTAATCGCGGAAACAGGTATATTTATTATAGAGACGAAGAACTATGAGGGCCGGATCTATGGAAGTGAGAAGGCAGCAAGATGGGCACAAGGTATTTTTAGAAAGAAACACTCTTTTCAAAATCCATTTCGACAAAACTATAAACACATGAAAGCAATTGAATGGGTGATGGATCAACAGCTGCCATGTATTTCTATTGCAGCGTTTCATTCAAAATGCAGTCTAAAAAGAGTAAATGTTCATTCTAAACATAAACATGTCCTATATTATAACGATCTAAAAAAATGTGTCGAATCCTATACAGACCTGCAACTTACAAATGACGAGGTTAATTATATTTATCAAACTATGTTGCGAGCAAAGATTACGGATAAGGATATTGAAAAGAAACATGTGAATTATTTACAGAATAAGTTCGCTGAACAATAAGAAATGGAGAAAGAGAGATGTTATATGTAATAGGGTTTTTAGTAATCTCCATAGTAGCTATTCGTCTTAACATGAAGTATTACAAGTTAAAAGGAGAACCAAAGGATTTTGTGAAACTAGTAAATAAATAGTTGTCGGGCTGAATTGACTTTAACGTATGGAAATAGATATACTTTGGATCTCCAACTTAGTAGAACACGCGATCACTAAGCTACTTATACGTTTATGAAGCGATTGATCAAAGATTTTGGAGAAACAACAGTTCTCACAACAGACAGGGCTTCAGCCTTACTTTGTGCGTTCAAAAAACTGAAAAAGAACGACCTTTATAAGCGTACAAAACATTGCACCGTTAAGTATCTTAATAACCTGATTGAACAGGGTCATCGACATATAAAACGTCGCTTTACCAAATCTTCTGGATCCCAAAACATTCGTCATGCTTCACGTACCTTGAAAGGTATTGAAACCATTCATGCTATATATAAACGAAAACGAAGTTTGCAACAACCAAAGTTCGTTTTTTCGACGTATAATGAATTACAACAATTACTAACGATTTCTTGAACTACTCACCACTTAACGTCCTAACGGACTGTTTGAAGTGGGAGATTCCTGGGAACACCGATGTATCCACCAGTTATCTTAGCAGGCTCTACCCGTAGTCCCTACGGTGAGAACATAAGTATCTTGTACGTTGGCGCACCACACTCCCTACTTTAGCTTGGTTTTCGCAACTTCGGCAAGTATGGGGCGATAGAACGTTGAAGATTTTACGGTTGCGACGTTTTTCTGCAACCAACCTTATATCTTCAGTTTTCGAAGAGCAATCTGTACAAGTAAATGATAGCAAATATGTTGGCTTATGCCAACCGACATTCATCTCCCACCTAAAATTGGTGTTTCACACCTTCACATTTTTGAGGAAGGAGTCTTCTGTCGGAAAACGATAAAAATTCTTTTTGATCAATGTTTGAGAAAAAGTTTTAATCAATCTTTTTTTATGAAAATCAAATTAACAATTAAAATAAAGACAGTCATTTTGAACAAAGATTGATCGAAATGGCTGTTTTTCCTTTTCCACAAAATAAGGCTAAATCCAATATTTTTAATCAAACTTTATTTTAAAGCTAAATTAGGTCGTTCTTTATCAGTTTATAAGGTTAGGGGAGGTTCATAGTATTTGGTCTACTTCTCGTATTAATAGCTTTGTATATTAACTGTTGGTTAATTTCAATCGAATGTTTTCTCCTTTATATTATAAAAGCTTCTTCTATTTTGGTAACTTTAAGTGTGAAAATACTTTTAACAGATATCTAAATTTACCCAAATGCTAAATGGATAGAATATGATACATTCTTCAATTGTAGATTTTGTCGTTTATTGTCGGAATAAAAAGTTTTAAAAAATTGGATATTCGCTGGATATTTAATTGTAAATTTTGGTATAATCATTCATGTGGTTAAATTCAGATGGATTACACTATTTTGTATGTTTAATTTAGAGTGAAAATTAAGTTTTTTCCTTCGTTTAGAAATAATGGATAATTAATTCTAAACGAAGGAAATATATGGTTGGTAGTTTTATAGAAAGAAAGGAGGGTAAATGGATCAACTTACTCCGACAAATGAAATATTTAAGAGCAAATGAGAAAATAGAAGGTGCATTTTATCTATTTATTTTTATAATATAAAATAAATATATAATCAACTGAAAACCACTTGTAGAAAAATACGGAATTAGATATGGGCAGCATTGGAACTTCTAGAAACAAAGATTTGAATGTAATGTATTTGTATTCAATAAAAATAAGTATAGTCTTGCTTTTATGAAGTTAGATAACTAGTAAACTAAGAAATTTCCAAATAGGAAAAATCAAATAAAAAGATTGGAGAGTAAATATGTATAGAACGTTTATGCAATCAAAAATTCATTGTGCACGTGTAACCGAATCAAATCTTAATTACGTTGGAAGTATCACCATAGATCGTGAAATTATTGATGCACTGGGAATTTTACCTAATGAAAAAGTACAAATTGTAAATAATAATAATGGAGCACGTTTTGAAACTTATGTTATTCCTGGGCCACCTGGGGAAAAAGATATATGCTTAAATGGTGCTGCAGCAAGACTTGTGCAAAAAGGGGATGTAGTAATAATAATATCTTATGCTCAAGTTCATCAAGATGAGTTAGGTAAATTTCGCTCACATATAGCAATAATGGATGAGGATAATAATATTGTTAGAATTATAAATGAAGAATTAGCGAATAGCGTGGTATAAGAAGTGCAATTAAAAAAAGAAGTTTATCGTGTTGATTCTATTTATAAGGAATTTAAAAAAGGAAAGAAAGTTGCCAACTCTGATGTTTCTTTTACGATACACCAAGGGGAGATTTTTGGATTACTAGGGCCAAATGGTGCAGGTAAATCAACTCTAATTAAACAAATGGTAGGACAATTAAAACCAACTAAAGGAAAGATTTATTTATATGGTCAAGATGTTTTACAAGATAGTTATTATGTAATGAACAATGTAGCATATTATTCTCAAGAAACATTTGCCTTACATAAATTAAAGGTTTATGAGGCAATTTATTTTACTGCCATGCTAAGAGGTGTTAAAAATCAGGAAGCCAGAAATGAAACTGAGGAACTACTAGAACTATTGGACTTAACTAAATTACGGAATATGTATGTGAAAAATTTATCAGGTGGTCAAAGAAGAATGGTTGGTTTTGCTACTTGCCTTACAGGTAAACTACCAATACTCATATTAGATGAGCCAACTAATGATTTAGATCCGGTTAAGCGAAATATGGTATGGAACTTGCTTCAAAAAAAGAATCGTGAGGAAGGTACAACTATTATTTTAGTAACACACAACCTACTAGAAGCGGAAAAAATAGTTGATCGTATCGCTGTTATTAATCGTGGTAAAGTGATTGCTGTTGATTATGTATGGCGATTAAAGCAGAGTGTAGATCAACGATATAAGTTAGAAATATCCTCTATGTTTGAGGAAGGAGATAAACTGAAAACAAATATGTCGAAATATGGGGAGATACAAATCCTAACTGAAAATCGTTTTAGAGTGTTGATTCCAAATGAAAAATTAAAAAGTGTTATAGGTGAAATTATTCAATATTTAGAAGTAGTAAGGTGTGAAGAGTATCGAATTATACCACCAAGCCTTGAAGATGTTTATTTACATTATGAGGGAAGAGACTAATATGAATACGAAATCTCATGCTTACGAAACTCCAAATAAAAAGACAAAAGTATTCAAAAAGTTTGTGAAACATTTTGTTGATTTTTATATATTAGCAAGAATTCAATGGGGAATTATTAGGGATACTTGGTATTTGATTGTGTTTATGGCATCCATGTTTCCTTTTACATCACTATTTTTTCTAAAAGTTTTTAATGAGGATGCTTCTTTAGAGACAATTACGAGAATCATCGTTGGTAACATTGTGTTTGCAATTGTCCTTATGGGCTTAACCAGTGTAGCACAGGATATTTCCCATGAAAAAAATCAGGGACATTTTATTTATTATGCTTCTTTACCTATTTCTAGAATAACGTTTATTTTATCTGTTTTATTAAAGGGCGTTTTATCTGCTATACCTTCTATTATCATCTTGGCAATTGTTGGCCAATCAATGTATGGCATTACACTCCAATTTCATATTGGAATAATTCCAGTCATACTTTTTGGTATACTAAGTTGCGTTGGTGTCGGAGTTTTGATTGGTTTTTGGTCAAGAACTCCACAGGTTGCAGCTATTTGTGGACAAGTTGCAATGATGTTTATTACTTTTATGAGTCCTGTAATGGTAGAAATTGAATCACTACCTTCGATTATACAGTATATTTCATATGTATTACCGACAACATATTTGTCAGAAGCACTTCGACTACTATTTCAAGGTATTTGGTCTACCGCCGTTATACAGGATTTAATCGTGTTAATTGTGTTTAGTTTATTTTCAATTTTGCTAATTATTAAATTTATTAAATGGAGAGAAAGTAATTAACCATTTTGATAAAGGGAGGGGATTTTGTGTCTAAACAGAGATATCCTTTGACACACCCACAAAAAAGGGTTTGGGAAACTGAAAAGTTTGTTCAACATTCTCCGATATCAAACTTAATTGGAACAATTAAAATCAAAGGTTTATTGGATTTTAATAAATTTGAACAAGCTATCAATCTATTTATACTTAAAAATGACGCTATCCGGATTCGGTTAGTAGAAAATGATGATGGAGTAAAACAGTATATTTCACCTTATCATGAGAAAACAATTCGAATTGTTGATTTGCAACAAAATAATAAAACGTTTGATGAATGGATTGCTCAAGAAACTAGTAAACCGTTTAATTTATTGGGTTCTGATTTATTTGAATTTATAACTTTTAAAAATGGTAGCAATGAAAGTGGATTGATGGTCAAAATTCATCATATTATTTCGGATGCTTGGTCTATTCATTTAATGGGAGATAAAATTATGAAAGATTATATGGATCTATGCAATGGTCTAGAAGTGAGTATGAACAAAGATCATTCTTACATGGATTTTATCACCCGTGAAAATAATTATAAATGTTCCAAACGATTTATAGAAGATGAGAAATTTTGGTTGGAGGAACTTCGTGATATACCTAAGCCAATAAGATTAAAAGAAGGAAATATAGCATTTAGAGGTACGAATGCAAAGCGAAGAACCTTCAATTTATCTTCTGAGATTACGTCAGAAATATATCAATTTTGTAAGATACATGAGATATCTGTTTTTACATTTTTTCTATCGATTCTATCGATTTATCTAAAAAGGATAACTGATCAAAATCATTTTGTCTTAGGTACAACTATTCTCAATAGAGTTAATCCGAAGGAACGTAAAACATTTGGTATGTTTGTCAGTACCATGCCGTTTAAGGTGAAGTTGAATGATGATATCACAATTATGGAATTTATGAAACAAACAAGCCGTAAGCAAATATCATTGTTACGAAGACAGCAGTATCCGTTTGATTTACTAACTAGAAAATTAAGAGATAAATATAATCATACTGAACGATTATTTGATATATCCTTAACCTATCAAAATTCAAAATTGCATCTCGATAAAAACGAAGCCATAAAAGGAAAATATGAAACAGAATGGCATTTTTCAGGACATGAGATTAATTCGTTAAGTATTCATATCAGTGATCGTGAAGAAAAAAATGAGTTGATGCTTGATTTTGATTATTTAACAGAATTATTTACGGAAACGGAAATTGAAAATCATTTTAGTAGGATTGTTCAAATCATCATGAATTTATTTGCTTATGGTGATAAAGGAATATCTGAATTAGAAGTAATTTCAACGGATGAAAAGTACCAGTTGTTAATGGCGTTTAGTGGTGAGAAGTCAGAATATGATAGAACAAAAACGATTCATCAGTTATTTGAAGAACAAGTAACCAAAACACCAAACAAGACTGCGGTTGTGTTTGGTCATCAAAAACTAACTTATCAACAATTGAATAATCGGGCAAATCAGCTTGCACGTTTATTGCAAAAAAAAGGTGTCCAACCTTTGACACGTGTCGGAGTTATGGTTGATCGCTCAATTGAAATGTTGGTCGCTATTTTTGGGATAATGAAAGCTGGTGGGACGTACATTCCAATTGATCCTAATTATCCAACTGGTAGAATTAATTACATGATTAATAATAGTTGTATAAAACTATTATTAATTAATTCGCAGATTCATAATGTGGAATTTGATGGTTGGAAAATAAACCTTACAGATTTGAGAATTGATCAAGAAAGTGAAGAAAATTTACCTAATTTAATGAACGCTCATGACGCTGTTTACATAATGTATACATCTGGATCGACTGGGAGACCAAAAGGTATTAGTATTGACCATCAATCCTTACATAATTTTATTCATGGATTTACTCGTACAGTAGATTTTTCGTCAAATCAAACAATTCTATCCCTTACTTCTATGTCTTTTGATCCATTTGTAGTGGAATCTTTTCTTCCATTGTCTTTAGGAATGACAGTTGTTATTGCAGATGAAGAACAAAGGAAAAACCCGGAGAAAACAAAGAATTTAATTCGACAGCATGAAGTGGATGTTATCCAACTTACACCGTCACGCTTACAACTTTTGCTAGAGGATGAAAATAATAATTCTTTGCATCATTTACAAATGGTACTAGTTGGCGGAGAGGTGCTGACAAAAAGTCTAGTTCAAAAGCTGAAACAAAGAACAAATGCGAAGCTTTATAACATTTATGGTCCAACGGAAACAACTGTATGGTTAACCGTCAAAGAAATGGATGCTTCTCCTAAGCTGATAACGGTTGGGAAGCCAATTGCAAACAAAGAAATATATATTCTCGATAAAAATGAACAGTTACAACCAATAGGAGTGATTGGTGAATTATGTATATCAGGTGAGGGAATCGCAAATGGGTACCTTTCAAATCAAGGTGTCTCATCATCTGAATTTGTGGAGAATCCATTTAAACCAAACCAAAAAATGTATAAATCAGGAGATTTAGCAAGATGGCTACCTAACGGAGAACTAGAAATTATTGGTAGAAATGATGATCAAGTAAAAATTCATGGCATACGAATGGAATTAGGAGAGATTCGAAATCAGATTATGAGTCACCCAAAAATTGATGAGGCGGTTGTTGTTGTTAAAAAGTATAATGAAGAGCAACATCTTTGTGCATATTATATAGCCAAAGAACCTGTTTCATTGGAAGAAATCAGGGGGTACTTAACGTTCAATTTACCAAGTGCGATGATTCCAACATATTTCTTTCCACTGAATCAAATGCCGTTAACACCAAATGGTAAAGTTGACAAAAAAAACTTACCGCTTCCATATACAAATAATCAATTGAAGAATGTTTATACAGCCCCAAGGAGTGACATTGAAATAAGATTAACTAAGATTTGGGCAAGGATTTTTAATAAAAACTTCTTGGAAATTGGTATTAACGATCATTTTCTTGATTTGGGTGGTCACTCATTAAAAGCGATTGAGCTGGTAACTAGTGTACAAAAAGAATTTCAGGTCGATTTATACATTAAAGATATATTTCAATATACAACGATTAAACGATTATCAGAATATATAGAATCCTCAGCCCTTGTAGAGCGAGGAAAAATAATGCCTGTTGCGTATAGAAGTAATTATCCTGCTTCAAGCTCTCAAAAACGCTTATTTATTATTAATCAAACTAACAATACAACAAATTATAATATGCCGGGCGTTTTTGAAATCCATGGTAAAGTGAATGAAGAGCAAATAAATGAGATTTTCCAAAAAATCATTGAAAGGCATGAAGCTTTTCGAACATCTTTTAGAATTGTTGATGGTATCACAGTACAAGAAATTCATCGTAATGTAAATTTCCATGTCACATCAATAATGTTACAAAACCTTGACTCTACAGAATTGATTCATTCGTTGATTCAACCATTTGACCTATCGAAAGCACCATTACTTCGTGTGTACTTGATTCATGTACAAAAAGATAAATGGTTGTTATTTGTTGATATGCATCATATTATCTCAGACGGTACATCCATAAAAATTCTGATTGAAGATTTTATTCAGTTATATGAAGGTAAGAGTTTGTCACCACTTAAAGTACAATATAAAGATTTCTCTAATTGGCAAGAAACATATTTACTTTCAGATGCCATGAAGAAACAGGAAGATTATTGGTTAAATGTTTTTTCAAAAGAGATACCCGAATTAAATCTTCCAATAGATAGAGCAAGACCATCCATTTCTTCATATGAAGGAGACCATCTAACATTCGTGATAGAACGTGGATATCTTTCTAAATTAAAAGAGATTGCAAGAAAGCAGGAAGCAACATTATTTATGGTTGTTTTTTCAATTTACAATATCCTGTTAGCTAAGTACAGTGATCAAGAGGATATCACGATAGGCATTCCAGTTATTGGTAGGAAAAATAATGAAGTTAAAGATGTTATTGGAATGTTTGTAAATACATTAGCTATAAGAAGTTATCCAGATTCAACGATGCAATTTAAAGAATTTTTAGGGCATGTGAAAGATAATTTACTAAAAGCATATGAAAACCAGGAGTATCCATTCGAAAATCTAATCAATATGCTTGATTTACCTTTTGATAGAAGTAAATCACCTTTATTTAATACTATGTTTACGATGCAAGATACAAAATTTGATTCCCTAACTGTGGGAGATTTATCAATTCATCCTGTTGAGGTAAATAATAAAGATATAAAATTTGATTTGGGTTTTGAGGTGAAAGAAAAAACGGAAGAGCTTGAAGTGAAAATAGAATATAGTACAGAACTGTTTAATCGTGAAACAATACAAAAAATGAAAAGGCATTTTATGGAAATTGTTGACCGAGTTACCAATGAAACAACTGTACTATTATCGGATATACAACTGTTAAGCAAAGAGGAACAAAATAAACAAATTTATGAGTGGAATAACACACAACAATTAATTGATATATCAAAAGGATATCATGAACGATTTGAGGAACAGGTGAATCGTACGCCAAATAATGTTGCGATAATTGAAAATCATCGTTCCCTAACTTATAAAGAAGTAAATGAGAGAGCTAATCAAATTGCTCGCTATTTACGGTCAAATGGTATAGCGTCTGAGAGTATTATTGGAATTATGCTAGAACGATCATCCGACATGATTGTAGGAATACTAGGGATTTTAAAAGCTGGTGCAGCCTATTTACCAATCAATCCGAATTTACCTTTAGAAAGAATGAATTACATCATTCAGGATAGTAAAATAAACATCTTATTAACAAATGGTTCTGTGGAGCAAGATATTATATTTTCAGGATCAATTATAGATATGAATGATAGCAAAATTGAGCAACTAGATAACAAAAATCTTCATCTTGTTACAAAACCTAATAGTCTTGCATATGTCATTTACACCTCGGGGTCAACTGGTAAACCTAAAGGAGTAATGATTGAACATCAATCTCTAATTAATAGGATTCAATGGATGCAGAGTAAATACCCTTTAACAGAAGCTGATATTATTATGCAAAAAACACCGTTTACTTTTGATGTATCTGTATGGGAATTGTTATGGTGGTCCTTATATGGCGCTAAAGTATATATGCTTCCACCAAATGGTGAAAAAGAACCAGTAGTGATTTGTGAAGCAATTGAGAAGCATGAGATTACTGTTATGCATTTTGTGCCAACAATGTTTACTATGTTTTTGGAACACCTAAAAAATTATAAAGGATCTTATGACTTTAGTCACTTGAGGAGAATATTTACTAGTGGAGAAGCATTATTGAACACTCATGTTTCTGTGTTTTATGAATATTTAAACAAACGGTTTGGAACGAGATTAACGAACTTATATGGACCAACTGAAGCAACGATTGATGTTTCTTATTATGATTGTGATGATGTTACGACATCTATTATTCCAATTGGAAAACCTATATCAAATATGTCTCTTTATATCTTGAATAAACATTATCAAATACAACCTGTTGGAGTAGAAGGAGAGCTGTATATAGCGGGAATTGGACTTGCTAGAGGATATTTAAATCGAAAAGAATTAACAGATGAAAAATTTATTGATAATCCATTTATTCCAGGAACAAAAATGTATCAAACAGGTGATATTGCGAGATATTTGCCTGATGGAAATATTGAATATTTAGGGCGTACTGATGAACAGGTAAAAATACGAGGAAATCGTGTGGAAATAGGGGAAATTGAAACAAACTTAATTTCACATGAAGAAATAGTGGATGCAGTTGTAATTCCAGTACAGGATGAAAATGGTAGTCATGAATTATATGCGTATTATATTGCAAATCAACCCATCTCTAATTTGGAGTTGCGAAACTATCTATCTAAAATGTTACCAGATTATATGTTGCCTTCTATGTACGTTTGTATAGACAGTATTCCATTTAATGCAAGTGGGAAGGTTGATCGCAAAGCCCTGGTGCAGTTGAAGGATATTACGAAGAGTAGAAAATACGTAGCACCAAGGAATGATATTGAACAAAGGTTAACACAGCTCTGGGCTGATTTTCTTAATATAGATGCACAACAAATTGGAATTACGGATAGCTTTTTTGAATTAGGTGGTCATTCTCTTAAAGCTGTATCCATCATTTCTAAGATATATGAAGAATTTGGTGTTCAATTATCGTTGAAAGATATATTCCATTCACCAACGATAATTGAACAAGCAGAAATATTATTTCAAAATTGTAATAGGGAGAAGTACGCCAAAATTGAAATTGCTAAAGAAAGAGAATATTATCCTCTTACTTCTTCACAAAAAAGTTTGTATATCTTAGAACAGATAAATGAGATGGACACTAGTTATAATCTATCAGAGGTATTGTTACTTAAAGGAGTGCTAAATAAAGAAAAGTTCAGGGAGAGTTTACAGAGACTTGTGGATAGACATGAATCGTTAAGAACAAGTTTCTCTTATAAAAATGGTGAACTCATTCAAGTGATACACAAAAACAAAAAATTTGAAATTATAGAAGAAGAGGGGGCTTATTGTGATATTGATAAACTAATTGAACAATTTATAAAGCCTTTTAATTTAAATAAAGCCCCGCTATTTCGAGTTAAGTTAATTAACCTTGAAGAAAATGAGTATCTATTGTTATTTGATATGCATCATATCATTGCAGATGGTATTTCATTAGACATACTGATTCGTGATTTTATTGCATTTTATCATGATACAGAATTACCAAAGCTTGAGGTGCAATACAAAGATTATGTTCTTTGGAAAGAAAATCTGTTGAATACAGAAAGAATGCATAGACAAGAAATGTATTGGAAAAAAGTCTTTCAAAATAAAGTTTTGCAATTAAATTTACCATATGATTTTACGAGGCCTAACCGTTTAACAGTTGAAGGGAAAACAATTTCAACAGTACTAGATAAACAGACCTCTTCAACATTACGCTCCATTGCTGCAAGATTGGAAAAAACATTATATGTAGTATTATTCGGTGTTTATAATGTTCTCTTATCAAAATATACTGGTAATACGGATCTTGTTGTAGGTACTCCTACTGCAGGTAGGCGGCACCCGGACGTGAAGAACTTAGTTGGGATGTTTGTGAATACATTAGCCATTCGGAGTTATCCTGAAAATGAAAAAACTTTCTTAGATTATTTAGAAGAATTAAATGATTCCATTCTAGATGCTTATGAGAATCAAGATTATCCATTTGAAGAGTTACTAGATGAACTTCATATTGAGAGATCTGAAAGTGGAAACCCACTATTCAATACTATGTTTGATATGAAAGTAAGTAATCATGAGATTAGTATGGATGGATTAAGAATCAAAAAGTATCCATTTAATAGAGGTACTTCTAAATTTGATTTGAGTTTAGAAACGGAAGAATTAGATGAAAGATTTATTTTCAGGTTTGAATACAATACGTATTTATTTAAGAATGACACAATTCAGAAAGTAGCAGAAGACTTTTTGAAAATTTTAGAGATTTTGGTTAAGAATCCACAAATATTGTTAGCTGAGGTTCAATTAGAAAATGAAATTCAGGAATTAGAACCAGTGAGTATGGAAGACATAGAATTTTCTTTTAATAATTAGGAAAATAATTCTTGTGAAATCTTATTAATCCTCATTTTGTTTTACTCGCAAACAGTAGAGAGAGGTTTTTCTCCCTCTCTCTATTTCATCCTTATAAGGGAGGGAAGGTAATGGGTTTTTCTAAGCAAGTGTTACTAAATAGCGGAAAATACCAAAAAGAAAAGGCATACTGGCAGAAAAAATTATCAGGGAGCTTTCATCCAAGTAGGTTGCCAAGAGATTTTAAGAATACAAAACAGGTTAAACCAACAACGGAAGAAATTCAATTTAAAATTCCGGACCATATGTTTAAAAAGATTTATCAAATAACAAACGGTTCAGAGGTTGGGGTATTCTTAATTGTAGCTACATTAGTGAATGCAATTTTATATCGATACTCAAATGACGAAGATATTGTAATTGGCATTCCTGTTTTTAAACAAAAAGATGTGGGCAATTATATAAATGATAGATTAGTCATTCGAAGTAAACTGAATGAAGATATAACTTGGAAGGAGCTCCTTACACAGATTCAACAATCCGTTAAAGAAGCAAATGAGCATCAAAATTTTCCTTATGAAGAAGTAGTTAAAGTAATCACTGATACAAACTTCATAGATAATTCCCTATATAAATTACTTTTGAGGTTTGAAAATTTACATCATAATGTTATTCACAATATGATGGAACAGGATTTGATTTTTTCCTTCCAACTTACTGATATTCAATTATTATCGACTATTCAATACCGTTCGGACTTGTATAGTACCGAAACTATCAAGAGATTTTTTCAGCAATTTATTATTGCTTTAGAGGCTTTTTGTGAAAACACAAATGATAAAATATCTAATCTGGATTTAATTACAGAAGAGGAAAAAAATCAATTATTATACGAATTTAATAAAAAATCAGAGATCACTGATTATGCTCAGACACTACATCAACTCTTTCAAAAATCTGTAGCAAATCATTCTGAACAGATAGCAATAGTTTTTAATAATGAAAAAATAAGTTTTCAAGAAATAAATAAAAAAGCTAATCAACTTGCTCGAAAATTACAAGACTTAGGCGTAAAGCAACGTGATTACGTAGGAATTATGATTGACAATTCAATAGAAATGATCATTGGAATTCTTTCCATATTAAAGGCGGGTGCTGCATATGTGCCAATAGACCCTTCATATCCAATCGGAAGAATCAATTTTATGCTGAATGATAGTGATATAGGTGTATTACTATCTTCATCACTATTAAAACAACAATTGAATAAGTTAGATTATAGCAATAAAGTTGTATTGTTAGATAGTCAAAATATTTATGTGGGAGAATCAACTGACTTAAATCTAGCAAATCCAGATGCTCCTGCATATGTTATCTATACATCGGGTTCAACAGGAACACCGAAGGGAGTATGCATTGATCATAAAAGTGTCGTTCAATATGTGAATCATTTTATACATGAATTTCAGTTGAATAAAGACGACAATGTTCTATTGCATTCATCCTTTGCATTCGATGCATCTGTTGAACAACTATTTCCAATATTATTGGTCGGTGGAAGATTGGTTGTTCCACGCAAAGAAGAATTAATGGATATAGCAGGCTTAAAAAAATTAATTGTGGCACAAGGCGTTTCAATTATAAGTTGTACTCCTTTAATTCTAAATGAATTTAATAAACAAGAAGAGTTAAAGCAGGTAAGAACGTTTATAAGCGGAGGGGATGTATTAAGAAAAGAACATATTTCAAATCTTTTAACATATTCTACTGTTTATAATACCTATGGGCCAACTGAAGCAACGGTGTGTGCAACCTTTTATAAAATTAAAAAGGAAGATAGTGGGAAAATCCTGATAGGAAGGCCTATTCCTGATAAACATATATACATTTTTGACAGGAAAGAAAAGCTAGTACCAATTGGAATTCCAGGTGAAATCTATATATCTGGAAGAGGTTTATCAAAGGGATATTTAAATCAGCCGCATCTTACAAATGAAAATTTTGTTGATAATCCATTTATACCTGGTGAAAAAATGTATAAAACTGGTGATATTGGAAAGTGGATGCATGATGGGACAATAGAATATATCGGAAGAATTGGAAATCAAGTAAATATAAGAGGGTATCGAGTAGAGCTAGAAGAAATAGAAAAAAACTTACTAAATCATCCAGCCATACAAGAAGCTATCGTTATGATTCAGACAAATACCATAGGCAATGAGGTATTGTGTGCTTATTATATTTTGAACAATGATTTATCAACTGTAGAGCTAAAGAATTATTTGAGAGAGTATTTACCAGAGTTTATGATACCAACAGAATTTATTGCTATGGATAAGTTTCCAAGTACAGTTAATGGGAAGCTAGATTATAATATGTTGCCAAAGCCAACCGTAGCTAGAAGTAACCAAGAACACCAAGTGAAACCAAAAAATGCAACAGAAAAATTGCTTGTGAAAATATGGTCCGAGGTATTAGGAATAAAAGAAGAAGTGATTGGGATAGAGGATGATTTCTTTAAGTTAGGAGGCCACTCTTTAAAAGCTACAGTATTAATTGCTAATATATTTAGGGAGTTGCAAGTGGAGATTCCGATAAGGGAATTTTTCCAGGAGCCTACTATTAAAAATCTAGCGTTTTATATACAGACTGTTCGAAAAAAAGAATATGAGTCAATAAAGCCTTTGAATAAGCAGTTATATTACCCTGTTTCAGCTTCACAAAACAGATTGTTATCTATAGCAAAATTGGATGAAAGTAGTGTGAATTATAATATCCCGGGCGCATTTTTAATAGAAGGTTTATTAAATAAAGCACGATTTGAGAAGGCTTTTTATTCACTTGTTCAAAGGCATGAATCACTTAGAACATCCTTCCGATATGTAGACTTTGAGGCAAAACAGGTAATACATGAGAATGTAGATTATCAAATTGATTTTATCTATGCTTCAGAAAATGAGTTATCAACTATTATTTCAAGATTTGTCCGAGCATTTGATTTAGAAAGTGCACCACTTTTTAAAGTCATGTTAATTGAAATTAATGAGAATAAACATTTATTTTTAATTGATATTCACCATATTATTTCAGATGGTTATTCAGTTGATTTAATGGTAAATGAATTTGTTCAATTATATAAAGGAAAAGAATTACCGGAGCTTCATATTCAATATAAAGATTACGCTGCGTGGCAAAATAACTTTCTGAAATCTGAAATAATAAAAAAACAAGAACAATATTGGTTAAACCAATTTTCAGAGGAATATCCTGTGCTGCAGTTACCGACGGATTATACAAGACCTTCTGTAAAGGTTTATGAAGGGGACACTATATCAGTCCATATCGGAAAAGAATTAACATATAGCATGCATCAAATAGCCGCGGAAAAAGGCATGACTTTATTCATGTTATTGTTAGCTGCGTACAATATTCTCCTTTCAAAATATAGTGATCAGGAGGACATCATTGTCGGTGTTCCGATTTCTGGTAGATGTCACCCCGATGTGGGAAATATAATTGGAATGTTTGTAAACACTCTTGCGCTTCGAAATCGCCCTAAAAAGGATAAAACATTCTTGGAATTTTTGGATGAAGTAAAAAAATCTACATTGAATGCATTTGAAAACCAAGACTATCCGTTTGAATTGTTGGTGGAAAAATTAAAAGTACAGCGTGATACTAGTCGAAATCCTATTTTTGACACGATGTTTACATTTCAAGATTCCAGTTACTCCAAATTTAATATAGATGGATTGCAATTTTCGCCATGGGAAATAAAGACGAATTCTTCTAAATTTGATCTTTCCTTATATATAACCGAAGTGGAAGAGGGCTTACATGCACAATTCGAATATAGTACAGAGCTCTTTAAGAAAGATAGTATTGAGAGATTGAGTGAACATTTTTTAGCCATTTTAGAAAAAATTTCTGAATCATCTAATATAAAGTTAGCGGAAATAAAGATGATAAATCGTGAAGAAGAGAAGTTACTCCTTCATGATTTCAATCAAACTCAATATGACAATCATAATAATACATTATTACATGAATTATTTGAGAAACAAGTAGAGCGAATACCAGACAAGGTAGCACTTCAGTTTGCTGGACGAACGATGACTTATAAAGAATTGAATGAACAAGCGAATCAACTTGCGAGGAAAATAAGAAAATTAAAGAGACAAGGTGAAGAAGAATTTCTTGTTAGT
>NZ_JAKUEU010000041.1:0-48054 GCF_022663075.1 Bacillus cereus group sp. BfR-BA-01441 | reverse complement strand
CAGCACCAAAGAATCCAACTTGATTATACGTTGAAACCTTTTCTAATATAATAGGGCCCAATTGTGGTAAGAGCATAATGATGATGCCATTGATTGTAAAAATAAGTAGTTGATCTAAAATGCCTTTATCCCAACCCTTATGGACCTTCGTATAACGTATTGTCATTATAAAGGCGATAACACCTGTTACAAGACTAGATACCCCGTACATGGCAGCAACCATCATAAGTGACCATTGGAAAGACATCCCTAGTAATAGGGCAGCAGCAGCAGTTACACCTTGTAGTACAGAAATAATAGCTGTAAATTGCATGCGTTCTGTTACTTGGAAGTAAGCCATTCCAACACCTTGTAAGGTTGCTCCGAACATTGTTGGTAGAACAACCCAATATACCATCGCGCGTAAGTAAGCATCGGGATAGAAGAACTGGGCAAAAATAGCGAAAAGTACAGAAATTACGATAGCTAATATTAAACGAATACGTAAGTAACTACTTATTAGCACGCTAATATTAGCATCGCTTCTCGTTCCTTCACGCATAAACGTATGTGTTAAACCTGCATCTGTAAAGTAACAAATAACAGCTGAAACTGCTAACGCAGTTGTAAACATACCGTAATCACTTGGAGAAACATACCTTGCAAAGAAAATTGTTGCAATAGCCAGTACAAAACGGACAGTAATGTTTCCTACAAACAGGTAGGATGCGTTTTTTAGAATTTTATTTGTTTTCATGAGAAAAGACCTTTCTATTCTTTAGGACCCGGTTAGCTTGTCCTATTTGTAAATTTGATTTGTTCACAGAAAGAGAGAGTATCGTTATATTTTCAGTTTAAGAAAACAGAAATTTAATTCGTACAAACCAAAGCATTGCATATAGTTTTTTACTACGTTTTCCATTCTTTGAATAGATTTTACGGCAATATTTCTTTATATCTTTTTTGATTAATTGAACTTGTGATTTATCTAATTGAGAGTTTTCTTTAATATATATACAAGCGTTATTGATGACTGTATAAGGGAATAAATAAGTCTCAAGAATTTCAATAAGTAACTGAGAATCTTTTGTAATGAAATCTTGAGATTTATTATGTACCCATTCCTTCATACGATTGAATACTTCCAGCTCTTTTGTCGTTTTTAATTCATAATCTTTATACTTAGAAGAAAGATTTCCTTCTGATAAGATTCTATAATAAGTTAAGTATTCATGGACATAACATACATTTGTCACACTCATAAGTTTAAATAAAAACTCTAAATCTTCGCCCCAACTACATTCTGGTGTAAAACGAATGTTATGATCCATTACGATGGATCGTTTGAAAATCCAAGTACTTGTTTGAGCAACAACTTGATGCGTTAGGAATGCTTTTGCCATATCACCTTTAATAAAGTTTGTTGTATGTTCAACCTTCTCACCTGTTTCTTCGTAGAAATTCATATAACCACAATAGCAAGCGTCCATGTTGTTTTTATGCATACTTTCGACTTGCTTCTCAATTTTAGTTGGATGCCATAAGTCATCGCTATCAAGAAAAGCGACATATTCTCCACTAGCATTTTCAATACCCGTATTACGAGCTACTGAAACACCTTGGTTTTTTTGATGAACGTATTTTACTTGCCCTGGATATTTTTCAGCAAGGTTTTTCACAATAGAAGGTGATTGATCTTTACTTCCATCATCTACAATTACAATTTCGATATTTTTATATGTTTGATCTAGTATTGACTGCATCGTTTCTTCAATATATTTTTCCGTGTTATACAGGGGTATGACAACAGAAACAAGTTGCTTTTGTTCCATCATAGAATTTTTATCTCCTCAAGTTTTTTATGTCTTGCATCATATATACAAGCCTTTTGAAAGGAAGAAGATTACAAGAACATCTGTATAAGTTTAACGCATATAAACTTTGTAAATCAACTTTCTATTAAAAAGGTGGCGGGAAGTTAGATTCTTATGGTTAATTCTCGTATTTCAAACAGCTTTATCATGTCTCTTGCATATAACTTCTTATTCATGTCATTTTAACTTATTAGTTAAGTAGGATGTATCTATCTTAACGATTGTGAAGGCGAATAAATTATTATTAAGAATAAAAAACCTCTTAATTTTTGCAATAAATTAAGAGGTTTTTTATATTAGCTATGAAATATTAGGTTAGTCTTTGTCTGGCTCAGTTGCATTTAATTTTTGCTTTAGTAACGCATAATCTTGCGTTAATGTTACAAGTTGATGATGTTGTTTAGAAATTTTTCTTGTTAGGTCAAAAATTAAGATGAAACAGAATAATAGTCCAAATAAGAATAAAATGGAAGGGGGATATTCTACTTTTAATAGTTTTCCAATCCAGTTTATAATTTTATCGGTAGAACTTAAAATAGCCATTGCAATACAAACAAAAATCCATAAAACAGCATATTTCGTTTCTAAAGTTCCACGGCGAATGGAATTAATAATTAATAATAATAATAATAAAATAAAGATGAATGAAAAGGTAATTATAGGCATTTATTATCAACCTTTCACGATTTTTTGCATCAATATAGCAAGACTTACTTTAATCATGTAATATGCAGATTTAAAAGGTGTGATAGAAGATTGTCCACCTTGTCGCTCTTGCATATTTACAGATATTTCATTAATGCGAAGTTTTTTCTTTTTTAAATGAATAAGAACTTCTGGTTCTGGATAATCTTTTGGATAGTTGTGTGCAAAAATTTTAATTACTTCTCGATTGATAGCACGATATCCAGAAGTTGGATCCATAAATGTTTGTTTTGTTAGTACTTTCAATAGGGCAGTAAAATAAAAAATACCGATCCTTCTGGAAATACTACCTTTATATGCTGTTTTTTCTGTAAAACGTGACCCTAGCACCATATCGCATTCATCTTCAGCGATTGGCTTTATAATTTTATATAAATCATCTGGATTATGTTGTCCATCAGCATCGAACTGAATCGCAATATCATATCCGTTCTCATATGCGTATTTATATCCAGTTTGTACAGCTGAGCCAATACCTAGGTTATATGGTAAATTCACAAGGTGAACAGGAAAATCTTGTACGATTTGAGCTGTTTTATCGTGTGATCCATCATTAATAACACAAATGCTTAATCCTGTAAAATGCTGTTTTAGTTTTAATAATCTTGTTAATGTATCTGCAATTGCTTCTTCCTCGTTATACGCTGGAATAATAATTAACGTTTTTGGTATTGAAATTGGTACTTCAATAGTCATTACCGCACCATCCCTTATATACTTAATCATATTATGGTTATTTTTAAACGAACTTTATTTAATATACCATTAACAGTATAACAAAATAAAGGAAAAGCTGGTGCATGATTTAGGAGAACAGATTGAGAATAAAATGGTAAGAGGTGATATTTTGTATAAAAAAATACATGCAAGGAAGAAAAAATCTGTGCATGTATATGGAAGAGTATTGTATTAAATATTCCAAGGTTTATTTAAAGTTAAAACCTCAGCCATTTCTTTGCTTTTTAAACGTCCTTTTTTTCTATTTTCCGCACGTTCTGAACCGGTTGTGTATAACCAATGTTCTTCCTCAGTTTCAGGTAGTACTTGTGGTACCGACGAAGGTTTTCCATCTTTTATTGCTACAAATGTAATGAAGCAAGTAGCAGCAATTCTACGCTCGCCTGCTAATAAATTTTCTGCGATTACTTTTACGAAAACTTCCATTGAAGATTTCCCTGTATAACATACAAATGCTTCATAACAAACAGAATCAGCCTGGTGAATTGGAGTTAAAAAATCAACTGAATCAATAGATGCTGTTACGCAATGTTTACGACTATGTCTTGCAGCCGCAATCGAAGCAATACTATCAATTTCTGCTAATAATTTCCCTCCAAAAAGTGTTTGGTGATTATTTAAATCGTTAGGAAAAACACGTGTTGTCTTAATTGCTTTAGATTCTCGCATGAATTTCTTTTCCATATATTCAGCCCCTATAGTCTGTTTTCAATCAGAATAATATGTGTAAGCGGATTACTCATATTAGATATTTAATGAAGTAAAGTGTATTCCAAAAGAGGATTATTTAAACTTCTGTATTTGTATTCATGTAACTGAAAGAAAATTTATTTTATCTAAAATGTAGTGTAAAAGAGGATTCGCTTACATTGCAAGTAAAAAGTAATGACTATGTATTTGTCATAGAAATTCTCTATCAGCCGTGTACTCATTCATGATAGAATCGTTTTGTTATGAATGGAAATAGAGGTGCAATGGACATATGAATCATATACAAACAAATTTTTCATCTTTCTTTAATAAAATTACAATCGGTGCGATGCTCGCATTTTTTGTTTATAGTTGTTGGGCAGCATTTGAGAAAAGTAAGCAATTTTTTGGAGGAAGTACAACAAGTGTAACAATCATATTAGCAATTTTTATCATACTCATTTTGTTAGTGGCATCAATTCTACAATATCGTTTTACAGATAAACAATTTCTTATTTTTCTTATAAGTATATCTATAGTTGTGAGACTTAGTATGCTGTTATTTGTAGACGCTCCAATAATTGGTGATCTGAAAGTGATGTATGAGTCTGCAAAGCAGATTGCAATTGGTAATAATATAGAGACTGTAACTCATTTGCCTTTTATTATATATGAGTCAGTAATTATTCGTATATTTGGTGATACATTATTCGCTTTACAACTATTTAATGTGTTATTTTGCGCAGGAACCGCATTTTTTATTTATCGTATTGCAGCAATGGTTTTTGGAGAAGAATGCGGTCGTATTGCTTCTATCTTTTATGCTCTGTATATTCCAAATATATTCATGAGTTCCGTATTAACTCCTGAGTCACTTGCAATATTTTTATTTTATTTTGCTTGTTACATACTTTTATATAAAGGATTAGATCATCCTTATATGTGGGTATTTTCAGCGATTTTATTTGCATTTAGTAATATGATTTTCCCAATGGGATTATTTCTTCCTATTTTTATCACGGTATATGTATTATTAATCGAAGTATTTCAATCAGCAACGAAACAAAAGGTGTTACTAAAGATGATAGGGATACTTATTCTATTTTATAGTGCCCATTTTGGTGTGAATTATGGAATTAAGACAATGGGAATGTCACAATATACGATTGCGAATGAGACGTATGTTCAATCTGTTTTAATTGGAAAAACGCAACATGAAGAAAAAATATCGAAAAATCAAAGTGTAACAGAGCATATTGATCAAAAGTTAAAAGAGATTGAGGGAGAAAGATTTAAACTTTTAGAACCGATGATAAATCAGTTTTCAGATGAGGGGATAAATTCTATTCTTTTCAAATATGAAAAACTGATATATATAGCCGTAACATTGTTTATGACTATAGCTCTATTACACTTCCTTATTAAGAAACAACAAAATGAGGGATATATGTTGTTCTTATTTTTAATTAGTGGATACGTATTGTTAAAGCTCTTCCAAGTAGATATGGCATATTACAATGTAATTATGCCAGCATTGTTTATTTTGCAGAGCTTTGGTGTTTATATGAGTTATGTGTATTGTCAAAAAATATTTTTCAGAAAATAAAAAGAATCCATTCTGGATTCTTTTTTTGATGGAAGATGAAATTTAGTAGTTAGTACAGATGAAAAGTATGCTTGACTACTAAATTTCATCTTATCGATTTAGTTCTAGTTGCAAATTATCGGCTGTTAGAGCCATTTGTGAGGAATCATCTTGAATTCCTTTCATTACTTGTGAAATAGCTTGTAGTTCGTGTTCAATTTTCTTATTCTGTTCTTTTGAGTTAGACATATCTTTTACGATTTCTTGGAAGTATCGATCTGTTGCCGACATACTATCTGTTCCTTCCGATACGAGAGAGCTAATTTGTTTCACAGAAGACGAGACACGAGTAATTTGTTCATTTGTTTTTTCGACGAGCTTTGTAACGTTAAATATAGATTCTTTCGTTTGCTCTGATAATTTTCGGATTTCGCCAGCAACAACAGAAAACCCTTTCCCAAATTCTCCAGCACGTGCCGACTCAATAGCAGCATTTAGTGCGAGTAAATTTGTTTGCTCCGCAATCGATTTAACAATATCTATGATTTCATTAATTTTGTTAGAAATATTGAGAAGTTCATGAGTATCTGTAATAATCGTTTCCATATTCATTTGAATAGATCCCATTCGTTTGTTTTGCTGGTTTAATTGTTCTTTCCCTTTATTCGCTTTTTCTTCAGATGTTGTAGCTAATGATGTACCTGTTTTAGCAATCTCTACAATAGTTTCAGATTTGGCGGTTAGTTTTTGAATAGAAGAGCTTGTTTTTTCAGATACAGCAGCTAGTTCTGTTGCGATATGCGTAATTGTCATAGCAGTTAATTCTTTTTCTTTCTCATGCTCTTTTTGCATTCTTTCATATTCAGATTCATAAGCTGCAAGAACAAGTTCTTGTTCAAGAGTGAATAATTTATTTATAACATTTATAGAATATGAAAAATCATCGATTGTCGTTATTTTTGTTTGCAAAATCTTCATGATAGAGCGGAATAATTCTTGATAAGCAGCAGTATACCATTTTCGATGTAAACCAATTTGTACATGCCTTTTGGCAATCCTAACACGCTGTTCAATAAAATCTTCATGCATATTGCCGCTGAATAATTCTTTAATATGTGTTTTTAAAGTTTGTTTTAGTTTTGGAATAGAGCTGTAACGCTCAATAATAGTAATTAAATTAGGTTGTTTTGTAATGTTGGCATAGAATTTTTCAGTAATCCAATCAATTTCTGCATAAATAAAAGGCTGTAGCACTTTTACAACTTGTAAATCTTCTTTTGAAATATGTAGCATATCCATTTGAATTTTTAATTCAGAATTAGTAGGTACATTAAAAGTTATTTGTTGGTTCTTACTTAATTCGATTATACTGGCATTTGTTTTATTAATATTTTTTTTGAAAACCCCAAGCATCATTCTTCCCCCTGTATATAAAACGTTTTCAATTTTAAAACTAATATAGAGTAATTATATATGCTTATATATAATTACTCTATATTAGTTCGTTGAATAGTATATAAATTAAGAGAATTCTATCTAGAATTCTCTTAATGGCCTTTATTAATTTTAGCATGTGTTTTAAAGAAAACAGGGAAATGCACATTATATATTACAGTGACGACACGAATAACGAATGTTACTAATAAACAAACATAGAAAGCTAATACGTGCGCCCCCATAGCGTGTGTAATTAGGAAGCTAATTGCTCCTAAGATAGAAGCGATTGCGTAAATCTCTTTTCGGAATACGTAAGGGATATCTTGAGCACAAATGTCACGCAAAATACCGCCTCCAATACCTGTAATGACTCCCATTGAAACAACTAGAAATGAGGCGTCAACATGATGTGACATTGCCGCATTTGCACCAATAGCTGTAAAAACGCCTAAGCCAACAGCATCAGAAAGCATAATAACGACTTGAAGTTTATTGATACGCTCAAAAAACATACAAGTAAATAATGCTGATAATACACTTACGAAAAAGTAAATGGGTTTTACAAATGCGACAGGGGGCAGGTTACCAATCATGATATCACGAATAATACCGCCGCCGAGCGCAGTGGCTACAGCTAAACAAAGGACACCAAATAAATCTAAATCTTTTTTTAAACCAACTAATGTACCAGAAATGGCAGCGGCGATAATGCCAAGAAACGTAAATATATCGATTAATAACATGGCCTTAATCCCTTCCTCTTAAAGATGTTCCAGAGAAAAAATATACACTAAAGTATTGGAAATAACAATTACTTTTCGCTACATGTAGAAAAACGGATAAAATTCATAAAGAAAGCGTTTGAAAATGTTTGGAAAATAACCATAAAGTAATCTGAAAAAGATATGAAAAGATTAATTTTACATTTTTTGATGTTGTTAATTTGGTGAAATATTACAATTAGAGGTGAGATATTTATATTTGTATAAAATGATAAAAAAATATGTATATACTGACAAAAATAAGGGGATGGTTGTTAGATAGATTTTGTAAAAATAGGGGAGTATAGCTAAAGGACGATGATTTTTATTACTTATTAATACTTGTCCTGGCTAGTTTTAGCTGGAAAAATAGTTCTCGATTTGAATATGAGTTATGTTATAATTGCTAGGTGTGTTTGAATGATAAAAAATTATGATTAAAAGATAATGTTAAGATTTTGTATGGAGGTCTTGGAATGTTAGCAAATCAAGCTAGGGTTAGATTTGAGCATTTTTTGCTCTTTTTTATTATTTTACAGCCTGTTTTAGATTTATTAACGTCTCTTAGCATCACTTTATTAAAGTCAAATGCTACCGTTGGAATTTTAGTAAGATTCCTTATTATGGCTGTTGGTGGTATTTACATTTTAATTCAGGCAAAAGAGAAGGAAAATAGAAAGTTTTTAATTTATCTTATATTATTAGCCGGAGTTTTAGGGATAGGGTTTATTAATAACAAACTAGTTAAAAATCCTATTGTACTTGGTGAAGAGGTTAAATTCGTTGCGAAAGCATTGTATATATATATCATGCTGGGATCATATATTTTAGCTTTAAAATCATTGAAAAAGACAGTTAATATTAGTGATAAGGTTCGAAATAGTATTGTATATTCTACATTAATCATTAACGCAATTATGGTTATTTCTATTTCAACATCTACTGACTTTGGTAGTTATGAATGGATGAAGGTTGGTTCTCGAGGTTGGTTCTATGCAGGGAATGAACTAGGTTCAATCTTAGCTATTATTTTCCCTATTGTGGTACTATATTCTATTCAAAAAACAAAGAGCTGGAAACACATTTTATATTGGATTCCATCACTTTTAATGATTTATTCGCTAATTCAAGTCGGTACAAAAGTTGGAATGGGCTCAATTGGTGCTACGTTAGGGGCAGCAATCGGAATCATTGTACTACAATTATTATTTGATAGAAAAAATCCGAACAAAAAATCCCTTGCGCTTAATGCAGTAATTGCTATGGTCCTATTAGCTGGTGTAGTTGGGACGTTTAAACAAACACCATTAGCACAAAATATGGGTATTCACAATAATTATTTATCAGAGCAAAATGTGGCACAGCAAGGTCAAAAAGAAAAAGAAATTAAAGAGAAGCTGAAAAAAGAGCAAGAACTTAAAGCAAAAGAAGAAAATCATCATAAAGTTGAAAAGCCAGAAGAAAAGGCGAAGATAGAAGAGGAAGTTAAGAAAGAGCTTGAGAAAGAGCAAAAGAAAGAAAATCAAGAAAATCTTATTTTCAGTGGACGTCAAGTATATGAAGAAAGACATAAGCAGTTCTTTAAAGAAGCGCCAATGTCACAAAAGTTATTAGGAATGGGTTATGCAGGTAACTTTAAATACAATGAACAAAAGCAGCCAGATCCAAAACTAATTGAAATGGACTTCCATGATTGGTTTTATGATTTCGGGATTATTGGCTTTGTATTACTAATGATTCCATTTATTTATTACGGGCTAAGAATTTTACTAGCATTTGCTACGAGATTTAAGGACATATTCAATATAAAATATGGAATGATTTCAGCAAGCTTATTGTTAGCGTTAGGTATTGCTTATATTGCAGGACATATTTTAACAGCACCAGGAGTTGGGATTTACTTTGTAGTGGTGTTAGCTTATCTAATAGTAGACCTAGAAATTGAATGATAAAAATAAAAGCTAACTTTTGTTAGCTTTTATTTTTTAGTACAGTAAAATAAAAATAGATGGAAACGTAGCGAGGATTTAAAGGAGGAAAAAATATGAGAATATTGCATATGAATGCAGGAGCAGAAGATGGGGGAGGGAAAACACATATTATTTCACTTCTCGATCAGTTTCCAACTGGTGAAGTAGAATTAGCAGTATTTGAAGATGGAATTGTTGCGAAGGAAGCAAGGGAGTTAGGGATAAAAGTCCATGTGTTTTCACAAAAATCGCGCTATGATTTATCCATTTTAAAGAATATAAGTGAATTTATTAATAAAGAAAAATTTGATGTAGTTCATACACATGGCCCTAGGGCTAATTTCTATGTTTCTTTAATGAAAAAGAGAATAAAGGCAAAATGGGTAACGACTATTCATAGTGATCCATTTCAAGACTTTACTAAACAGGGCTTAAAAGGTTGGATTTTTACGAAATTAAATTTGAAAGCCTTAAAAAATATAGACTTATTTTTCGTTGTAACAAATAGATTGAAAAAAAGCCTGGCAGCATTAGGTATTTCAAATGAAAAGATGCATGTTATTTATAATGGAATTGAATACGATAAGGAAAAAGCAGAAGGCTATAATAAAAAAGAAATGTTCAATATTGATGAAGATGTATTTACGGCAATCCAAGTAGCACGATTACATCCTGTCAAAGGACATGAAGTTTTATTCGATGCGTTACAACAAACAAAATTAGAGAAAATTAAAGTATTATTAGTTGGCGATGGCCCATTAGAAGAAAATCTAAAGTCATTAGCTACTGAAAAAGGGATTAACGATAAAGTAGAGTTTTTAGGACATCGTCAAGATGTAAAACAATTATTTGCGTCGTCACATGTAAATTTATTAACTTCCCATAGTGAAGGGTTCCCACTAGTTTTATTAGAAGCGGCAAATCAACGCGTACCATCAATTGTGACTAGGGCTGGAGAAATTGAACCATTAATCGTAGATGAAACTTACGGATGGATTGTGCCAACAGGTGATGGAAAGGCATTAGCATTAGCTTTAGAAGAAGCGTATGATAAGTGGAAAACTGGAGAGTTAGCAGCAATGGGTAAACATATTTATGAGCATGCTACTATGAACTTCTCACTTCAAAAACTATATGAAGATACAAAGGAAACATATAAGCAATTAATAGCGAAAAACTTGTAATGATAGAGAGGATAGTTAACTATGGCAGTACAAACAGTTGATATTCTAGGCGTTCCTTTTTCTACAATGACAATGGATGAAACGGTCCAATATTTAAAAGAACAACTAGAAGCGGAGCGAACTCATACGTTTCAGGTAGTAACAGCAAACCCTGAAATTGTTATGTGCGCAAAAAAGGATGAAAAGTTCTATCAAACATTATTGAATACAGATTTAATTACACCTGATGGTATTGGGGTTGTAAAGGCAAGCGGGATGCTTGGTACACCTTTAAAAGAACGTGTAGCAGGTTTTGATTTAATGTGTAATTTACTTGCGAAGTTATCTGAAGATAGTAAGCCGGTATCTGTTTTCTTATTAGGTGCAAAGCCGCATGTTGTACAAGCTGCAGCAGATCATTTAACAAAGACATATTCAGCTGTATCCATCGCCGGTATACAAGATGGTTATTTTAAACAAGAAGACGAAGAGAATATTATTTCTCGCATTCAAGAAGCAAAACCAGATTTATTACTTGTTGCACTTGGTTTCCCGAAACAAGAGAACTTTATCCAAAACAATAAGCATCGTTTAGAAACGAAAATGGCTGTTGGAGTGGGTGGAAGTTTAGACGTATGGGCTGGAGAGGTAAAACGTGCACCAAAATGGATTCAAGCGATTCATTTAGAGTGGTTTTATAGATTATGCAGTAATCCAACACGCTGGCGTCGTCAGTTAGTATTAGCGGAATTTTTAAAAGAAGTAATGCGTTCGAAAAAGTAGCGAAATATCGCTGCTTTTTTTATTTGTTCATTTTTAATAAATTGAAACTTTAATCAGTGAGGCATCCCTACTGATTATTAGCCCTCACCAATCGGGATAGACGTTTTACTTTTTGGGAATGATGAAGGAGAAATTTTTTACACAAAAGTATTTTACTTATACAATTCACACATGTAAAATTATGTGTAAAGACACCTGTGTGAGGAGGACTTCTAGTGGGCAAGGTAAAAGAAATTTCGAAGCGCAAACTACTTGGTATAGCTGGGCTTGGATGGCTATTTGATGCAATGGATGTTGGAATGCTTTCATTTGTAATGGTAGCCTTGCAAAAGGATTGGGGATTAAGTACGCAAGAAATGGGCTGGATAGGTAGTATTAACTCAATCGGTATGGCAGTAGGAGCGCTTATTTTTGGGATACTATCAGATAAAATAGGGCGAAAATCAGTCTTTATTATTACATTATTGTTATTTTCTATCGGTAGTGGTTTAACTGCATTAACAACAACACTTGCAATGTTTCTCGTTTTACGCTTTTTAATTGGTATGGGGCTTGGCGGAGAGCTTCCAGTTGCCTCTACACTAGTATCAGAGAGTGTTGAAGCGCATGAGCGTGGGAAAATTGTTGTGTTATTAGAAAGTTTTTGGGCAGGTGGATGGCTAATTGCAGCTCTTATCTCGTATTTTGTTATTCCTAAATATGGTTGGGAAGTTGCGATGGTATTGAGTGCAATTCCAGCACTATATGCTTTATATTTAAGATGGAATTTACCGGATTCCCCAAGGTTCCAAAAAGTTGAAAAAAGGCCATCTGTTATTGAAAATATAAAATCAGTTTGGTCTGGGGAATATCGTAAAGCAACAATTATGCTATGGATTCTATGGTTTTGTGTTGTCTTTTCCTATTATGGAATGTTCCTTTGGTTACCGAGTGTAATGGTGCTAAAAGGATTTAGTTTAATAAAAAGTTTCCAATACGTACTTATTATGACATTAGCTCAACTTCCAGGATATTTCACCGCTGCTTGGTTTATTGAACGTCTCGGTCGTAAATTTGTTTTGGTTACGTATTTAATTGGGACAGCTTGCAGTGCCTATTTGTTTGGGGTTGCGGATTCATTAACAGTATTAATCGTGGCAGGTATGTTACTATCCTTCTTTAACTTAGGTGCTTGGGGAGCATTATACGCCTATACACCTGAGCAGTATCCAACCGTTATTCGTGGTACAGGTGCAGGAATGGCAGCAGCGTTTGGGCGTATTGGTGGTATTCTTGGACCATTATTAGTGGGGTATTTAGTTGCCTCAGAAGCTTCACTATCATTAATATTTACGATTTTCTGCGGATCAATCTTAATTGGTGTATTCGCTGTAGTAATACTTGGACAAGAAACGAAGCAACGAGAATTAGTATAAAGTGAAATTTTAAATGTATGCCTGATCGTTTATTACCCTACACTACTCGGCTCTTTCTAGGCAGTTAATGTAGGATAAAGGGGGAGAGGAAACCGAAGGGGTTTCCTTTTTTCTGTTTTTTTAGATAAATAATGGTATAGTAAGAAAAAGGATTATTTCTTATAAAAGCGAATGTATACAACAGGACATATGGACAAAGAATTAGGTGGTTGAAGAAATGAAAATTTTACTGATTATGGAAGAGGCAGAAGAGAGAAGAGAGTTAGCTGAAAATTTCACTGAAAATATGAGAAATGTAGAATATTTTGAAGCAAAGACAGGAACAGAATCTTTATTTATGATGAAAAAACATATACCAGACTTTGTTTTTTTAAGTTCCAAATTACTAGATGGTACTGGTTTTGAATATGCAAGTTTATTACGAGAAATAAATTGCTATACAAAATTTATTTTTGTAGGTGAAAACATAGAAGAATCTATTACAGCTTTTCGTTTCCAAGCATTTTATTATTTATTGCGACCATTTCGTGAAGAAGATTTACAATTTCTTTTATATAAAATAGGTAAAGAACAAGGCGAGAAAGCAAAGAGTTATTTGCGAAAACTACCGATAGAAAGTCAAGAGGGCATACGATATATTCTTCCAGAAGATATCGTATATGTAAGTAAAAATAAAGAAAATAAAACTGTTTCAATTTACACAACGAATAATCAGTATATTTCAACATATACACTTCAGGAATTAGAAAATAAGCTAAATGCATATGATTTTTTACGTGTACATAAAAGCTATTTAATTAATATGTCATATGTAAAAGAACTGAAACCTTATTATAATGGCACGTATAATTTGTATTTAGATAGGTATGATGAGCAACCGATTCCAGTCAGTCGTAATTATGTAAAACGCCTTCGAAATAACATTGAATTATAGTAGATAATGAGAGTATTTTAACATGATAAACTGAAAATCCTTCATGATAGGGAGGATTCAAGTTAAATATTCAGAAAATTTAGTACAATCTCCACTAAGAAATAGTATTGGGGGAATTGTATGTGAAGACATTGAAATCGATCTTACTTTGGGGCGTTATTACAGCAGTAGGAGCAGGTGCTTTTGGGGTAATAGCTTTATCACAAGGTGAAACCATTAATGCTGTATGGCTCTTAGTAGCTGCCGTATGTGTATATGCAGTTGCTTATCGCTTTTATAGTAGATTTATAGCGAGAAAGGTTTTTAATTTAGATGATAATCGGCAAACACCAGCCCATACATTAAATGATGGGAAAGACTATGTTCCAACAAATAGGTGGGTATTGTTTGGACATCACTTTGCAGCGATTGCTGGAGCGGGACCTTTAGTAGGACCGATTTTAGCGGCACAAATGGGGTATTTACCAGGGACCATTTGGATTATTGTTGGGGTAGTTGTTGCGGGGGCTGTCCAAGATTTTGTTATTTTATTTGCTTCAATGAGACGTAATGGTAAATCGTTAGGAGAAATGATTAAAGATGAGATTGGACCTGTTACAGGACTAATTGCAATGATAGGTATTTTAGGAATTATGATTATTTTATTAGCAGTATTAGCGTTGGTCGTAGTAAAGGCACTAATCGGAAGTCCTTGGGGAATGTTTACGATAGCAGCAACGATTCCTATCGCTATTTTAATGGGAGTTTATATGCGCTATATTAGGCCTGGTCGTGTTGGAGAAGGATCAGTAATCGGTATTATCCTACTTATTTTATCTCTTGTTGGAGGACAGTATGTAGCAGAAAATCCAACACTTGCAAGTATGTTCACATTTAGTGGTGAAACAATTGCTATTATGCTTATTGTATATGGATTTATTGCATCTGCATTACCAGTTTGGATGCTTTTAGCACCACGTGATTATTTAAGTACATTTTTAAAAGTTGGAACAATTGTAGGGTTAGCAATCGGTATCTTAATTGTAGCACCAGATTTACAAATGCCAGCAGTTTCGAAATTTATTGATGGAACTGGTCCTGTGTTCTCTGGAAACTTATTCCCATTCTTATTTATTACTATTGCTTGTGGTGCAGTGTCTGGATTCCATGCTCTTGTTTCATCAGGTACGACGCCGAAGATGATTGAGCAAGAGGGACACGCACAGCCAATCGGTTATGGAGCAATGTTAATGGAGTCGTTTGTAGCAGCGATGGCGATGATTGCAGCTTGTGTATTAACACCGGGAACGTATTTTGCAATTAATAGTCCCGCAGCACTTATCGGTACAGATGTCTCGCAGGCAGCTCAAGTTATTTCCTCATGGGGATTTGCTATTACACCAAATGAATTAAAAGATCTTGCTGTAAATGTTGGAGAGCAAACGATTTTATCACGTACAGGTGGTGCGCCAACATTAGCGATAGGTATGGCATATATTTTCTCACAAGTAATAGGTGGAACGGCCATGATGGCATTTTGGTATCATTTTGCGATTCTCTTTGAAGCCCTATTTATTTTAACAACGATTGATGCCGGAACGCGTGTCGGCCGATTTATGATTCAAGATATTTTAGGGCATGTATATAAGCCATTTGGGAAAACGGATTCTACATTAGCGAATGTAATCGCTACAACATTATGTGTATTAGGATGGGGATATTTCTTATACCAAGGGGTAATAGATCCGCTCGGTGGAATTAATACATTATGGCCACTTTTCGGTATTGCAAATCAAATGCTAGCAGGTATTGCATTATTACTTGGAACGACAATTTTGTTCAAAATGGGGAAAAAGGCGTACGTTTGGGTAACACTTATTCCAACTGTGGGATTGCTTATTGTAACAATGACAGCTGGTTATCAAAAGCTATTTCATGAAAATCCTAAAATCGGATTTCTATCTCACGCGAAGGTGTTTCAGGGAGCGTTAGATGAAGGGAAAGTGTTAGCACCAGCTAAAAATGTTACTCAAATGAAGCAAATTATTTTTAATGATTATATCGATGCAGCGCTTTGTGGGATTTTTATGATAGTTGTAATCGCTGTGTTAATTTCAGCACTTCGAATTTGGATACAAGTATTAAGAAATAAGCCAATGCCGTTAAAAGAGGCACCATATATTCCTAGAGATGAAAGTGAGTCGAGGAACTATGCTTAAAAAGCTGTGGCAAGTATGGGGGGAAAGGAAGCGCTTTATTAGTTTGCTCGTTGGGGTACCAAGTTATGAAGTATATGTGGAGCATATGAAAAAGCATCATCCTGAAGAAGAGGTTTTATGTCAAAAGCAATTTTTTGCTGAGGCACAAGAAGCAAGATTTAACGCAAAGGGTGGAAAAATATCACGCTGTTGTTAATGAAAAAGGGCGAGTTTTCGCCCTTTTTATTTTTTGCTGTTTCACGTGGAACAGCAAAAAATAAATAAAAACTTTGGGAATTATAGGGATTTCGTATACAATAAAGTAAGGAAAGGGATAGATAGAAAAGTAAGGAGATCATTTTATGTTAAGGGACTTATTTGTAAATACAACAATTATTCTTTCCTTTATTTTTGTTGGAGGTCAGCTTTTAAGAGATAAGCCGTTAAAAGAAGGATTCTCTTTTGGGCAGAAATGTGTAGTAGGCATTTTTACTGGGATACTAGGTATATTACTAATGTATTTCGGTGTTCGTGTTGGTACCATCCTATTGGATTTACGCTACTTAGCTGTTATTCTAGCTGTTATTATTGGAGGGCCGATAGCGAGTACCATAACAATTATTATGATTTTAGTAACTAGACTGTTGTTTATGGATTATTCATTAGCTTCTCAAGTGGCCTTTTATACAATCATTGCGATAGGAATAGGGAGTATCTTTATTTCGCGTATGAAGCTTTCTTTAGGGGAAAAGTGGGTATGGTTACACGCATATATTTTATCTATTCTAATCCCAGCGTTATATATATGGTTAATTAAAGAGATCCACATAGTGGGATTATATTTAATTTCTAGTATTATTACAGGTTACATAACATTCATAAGTGCAAATTATGTTTTACAATCCAATGAGCTATTTCAAACGATGAAGCAATACGCAACGATAGATGCATTGACAGGTCTAGGAAACGTAAGACAGTTTGATTTAGAGATGAATCGTCATATTAGTAATAAACACTTGAAAAACGATTCACTTTGTTTACTACTTATAGATATTGACCATTTTAAGCATGTAAATGATACGTATGGGCACCCAGCGGGAGACGAAGTGTTAAAACAAGTAGGGCATATTTTGCGAGAAATGTCAGCATTTCCGGATTTGGTTTTTCGAAAGGGTGGAGAGGAGTTTGCGCTTTTGATACCAAGGAAAGGAATGGTTTATGGAATTCATGTTGGGGAACAAACTCGTATAGCTGTTGAAAAACATTCATTTGAATTGTTAGATGGAACAAAAATAAAAATTACAGTTTCGGTAGGGGTTTCAGAGTATGAAGGGGCATCAGAGCAATTTATTCAAGCGGCGGATGATGCGTTATACTACTCGAAACGAAATGGTAGAAATAAGGTCAGCTCTGCATCTTAAAGATAAGATGACCGGAAGACATAAAGCTTATAAAAAACACTCACAGAGACAATGTATGAACCTTGTGAGTGTTTTTATTTATATATTAGACAAGTTCTTTTGATACAACGAATTTACGATATGCACCATGGTGAGTTGGACCTACGTATTCGTTAATTTTGAATGAGTAACGAATAGCAGCTGTGATGAATTCTTTAGCAGTTTTTACTGCTTCTTTCACAGGTTTTCCTTTTGCAAGTTCTGCTGTAATTGCAGCAGAATATGTGCAACCTGCGCCGTGTGTATTTGTAGTATCAATTTTTTCTGATTCTAAAAGATCGAATGTTTCTCCATCATATAGGACGTCGATTGCAGTTTCCGTACCAAGTTTGCTTCCGCCTTTAATTAGTACGTATTTGGCACCTAAAGCGTGGATTTTCTTCGCTGCTTCTTTCATGTCCTCAAGAGAATTAATTTTCACACCGCTTAATTGGTAAGCTTCAAATAAGTTTGGCGTTACAACTAATGCCTTTGGCACAAGAACGTCACGTAAGCAATCGTTCGTTTCAGGGTGTAATGCTTCATCTGCACCTTTACATACCATAACAGGGTCAACTACTACATTTTTGAAATTGTGCTTTTCGATTGTTTCTGCAACCATTTCAATAATTTCTACTGATCCAAGCATACCTGTTTTTAAAGCGTCTACGCCAACACCTTCAATTGTTGTTTCTAATTGTGGTTTTAATGTAGAAGCTGGGATTGGAAATACGTTATGTGCCCAACCGTTATGTGGATCCATCGTTACGATTGTTGTAAGAGATGTCATTCCGTATACGCCCAGTTCTTGGAATGTTTTTAAATCTGCTTGTATACCAGCACCGCCACTTGTGTCAGAACCAGCGATAGTAAGTGCTTTATTTAATGTCATTATGAAAGCCCCCTCGAGTGATATAATGAAAACTATGTTTTCACCATTATATCAATGTTACGAATAAGTACAAAGTGAAAAGTAGATGATTTATTTTAAGAGCTATTTAAAATCTTGTATGCAGGAGAATGAGTATGTTTCGAGATAATCGTACGAATGAATTAGTTATATTAAAGGAAATTGCAGAAACATTAAATACATCAAATGATACATATCATGTATTGCAAGCTGTCCTCGAGAAATTGCTAAGTGTAACAGGTTTAACGACAGGATGGATTTTTCTTGCGGATGAAAATGGGAAGTATACGAAGTTAATTGATTATCAATTACCAGAGGCACTTACATATGAAAATAAACGCCCGATGTGCGAAGGTGAATGTTGGTGTTTACGAGGTTTTGTAGATGGAAAATTAGAGAGAGCCGTTAATATTATTGAATGTAAAAGAATTAATAATGCAATTGAATATAATTGGGGGGATACGGAGGGCATTCTTCATCATGCTACGGTTCCTTTAAAAGCTGGGGGAGAAAAATTTGGGGTGTTAAATGTTGCAAGTCCGGGTAAAACACATTTTTCAGAAGAAGAATTAGTATTACTCCAATCGGTTGCCTTCCAAATTGGTACGGCTTTAAAGCGAACAAAATTATATGAAAATGAAAAGAGAAGAGCACATTATTATGTGAAATTAGAGCGTTTCATTCAAGATTTAAAAATGATTCATAAGTTTAATGTACTACCTGAAAAGGTGGTAAATCACGTAGGTGAAGTATTTCAATGGAATCAAGTAGCGCTTTTTATTAGGGAGGAAAAAGAATTATCTCTGCGAGCGTCTTACGTTCAGGAAGAGTTACAAGAGGATGTAAAAGAGGCGGCCAAGAAGGCGTTAGAACAAGATGAACCAGTTCTAATAAAACATCAAATAGGACATAATGTACATCTAAATCGAGCTGTTATTGCTACACCAATACATATTCAAAACCATATATTTGGTGTTTTATGTGTTAGTTTGAATAATGGAGAGTTTGATGCTAATACAATAGACGTAATTCAAGCATTATCGAACCATGTTTCGTTAATAATAGAGAATTTGAGGTTAAACGAGCAGCGCCGTGAACTTGTACGAATGGAAGAAAGAAATCGGTTAGCAAGAGATTTACATGATTCTGTTTCGCAAAAATTATTTTCATTAACCTTCATGACAAAAGGCGC
Source organism: Bacillus cereus group sp. BfR-BA-01441 (assembly GCF_022663075.1). NCBI lineage: Bacteria > Bacillati > Bacillota > Bacilli > Caryophanales > Bacillaceae > Bacillus > Bacillus cereus group sp. BfR-BA-01441. Next base: position 28,302 of record NZ_JAKUEU010000041.1, on the reverse strand, counting down.
CGAGGCAGTTTTAAAAGGTAAAAATGAAAAGGTAGATCAATCTTTGCATGAGATGCGTGAACTTGCGCAAGGAGCTTTGAAAGAAATGAGGACATTAATTTGGCAGCTTCGTCCGGCAGGATTAGAAAAAGGATTATTGCCAGCTCTAAAGCAGTACGGTGAAAATTTGGGACTGAAAATTAGGGAGCAAGTTACGGGTGTTCGTGATTTACCTCGTGTAGTAGAAGAAGCTTTGTGGCGCATAGGCCAAGAAGCACTGAACAATGTAAGTAAGCATGCAGGTGTAAAAGAAGCGACGATTTATTTTACAGTGAATGAGAAAAATGTATCATTAGAAATAGTTGATCAAGGAAAGGGCTTTGTGGAAAAGAATATAAAAGAAAAGAAATCACTAGGTATGACTACGATGCGTGAAAGAGTAGAATTAGTTGGTGGAACAATTAAAATTGTAAGTAGTAATAAACGAACGAGCGTAAAAGTAAATGTACCATTATGATGTGAAAATGAGGGAAGTTTGTGAAAATAAAAGTATTGTTAGTTGATGATCATACAGTCGTTTTAAAAGGATTAGCATTTTTCTTAAGTACACAGGAAGATTTAGAGTTAGTTGGAGAAGCGAATAATGGGAAAGAAGCGTTAGTGAAAGTAGGAGAAACAAATCCCGATGTTATATTAATGGATTTATATATGCCTGAAATGGATGGTGTTGAGGCGACGGCATATATAAAAAAAGAGTATCCAAATGTGAAAGTAATTGTATTAACTAGCTTTTCTGATCAGGCGCATGTGTTACCTGCATTAAGGGCTGGAGCAAGTGGGTATATTTTAAAAGATGTAGAACCAGATCAGCTTGTTGAGGCTATTCGAAGCGCATATAAAGGTAATATTCAATTACATCCAGATATAGCAAATGCTCTTCTCTCTCAAACATTACCTGTAGAAGAAAAGGAAGAAGAATCTTCTATTCAAGTGGATGTGCTAACAGCGAGAGAAAATGAAGTATTGCAGCTATTAGCGAAAGGGATGAGCAATAAGGAAATTGCATCTGTTTTAGTTATTACAGAAAAGACGGTTAAGGCGCATGTAAGTAGTATTTTGAGTAAGTTGAATTTATCTGATCGTACGCAAGCGGCATTATATGCAGTTAAAAATGGAATTGTATAAGACGAAAGTCGTAAGACCAAGTTCGCCTTTAGAAGGTGGACTTTTTTTATGGAAAAATACGTCTATGTGAGGACGAAATTGTCTTTATATAAAGATAAAATATGTTTGTAAGCAACAAAACAACAATTACAAGGGATACCTTTTTTGAAAGCATATAACAACATAAGAGTGAGTACTAGGAGGAATAAATAATGGCAACAGTTTTATTCGTTAAAGCAAATAACCGTCCAGCGGAACAAGCAGTTAGTGTAAAATTATATGAGGCTTTTTTAGCAAACTATAAAGAAGCACACCCAAATGATACAGTAGTAGAACTTGATTTATATAAAGAAGAATTACCATACGTAGGCGTAGACATGATCAATGGTACATTCAAGGTAGGTAAAGGATTTGATTTAACAGAAGAAGAAGCAAAAGCAGTAGCAGTTGCTGATAAGTATTTAAATCAATTCCTAGAAGCTGATAAAGTTGTTTTCGGCTTCCCATTATGGAACTTAACGATTCCAGCAGTATTGCACACATATATTGATTATTTAAACCGTGCTGGTAAAACGTTCAAATATACGCCAGAGGGTCCAGTTGGCCTAATCGGAGATAAGAAGATTGCATTATTAAATGCACGAGGCGGCGTATATTCAGAAGGGCCAGCAGCTGAGGTAGAAATGGCTGTTAAATATGTAGCAAGTATGATGGGCTTCTTCGGCGCAACAAACATGGAAACAGTAGTTATTGAAGGGCATAACCAATTCCCAGATAAAGCAGAAGAAATCATCGCTGCAGGTCTTGAAGAAGCAGCTAAAGTAGCAAGTAAATTTTAATTAAAATGATACTCGTCACTCGAAAAAACAGCATTAACGTTTATATGTTAATGCTGTTTTTTTATATTTTTAGTTCATCAGCAAGCTTTTCTAATGTATTTCGATCTTGTATATAATATGTTCGGCCTTCTTTTCTTAAATAATTTTGTTGGCAAAACTGATTTAATACATATAAAAGATGACGGTAGCTGACATTTAAATATTCCGAGGCCTCGGTATGCTTTTCTATATAACAATTATTTTGCTCTGTTAATAAAATAAAAGCAGCTAATCGATTTTCAAAAGGATAACTATAGTTTTTTGCGTAATTTTCAGTGCGAGTAATTGTCTTTTCTCCAATAAATTTACATAAGTGCTGTAAAAACGTTGCATCTTGTAATAAAAGTTGCTGACAATCTTTAAGAGGAAGTGCCAAACACACACAATCTTCTAGTACTTCAACGGACTTAGTAATATTTTCTACCCCTATTAATCCTAATTCCCCGATAAAAGATGGTGCTTGAATAAAATTAATTAATGAAACCTTCCCGTTTTTATGACTCATATATATTTTGGCTCTCCCAGAAATTAAGTAATAGAGATAAGGGAGAGCATTTCCTTCACTACATATCATCTCTTTCGTTTGAAAAGAATGCAGCTCTACATATGGCAAGACATGAAATGAAAATAGGGTATGGAATTGATGGATTCGCATGTATTGATAAATTTCTTCCTCATTTTTGCTGATTTTCATATTTTCACCCCTATGTATAGTATGAGATATCTCCTATTATCTTTACAAGAAGGAATGATACGATTTATGTAAATTTGTTTTTGTAGAAAAGAGAGTGTGATGAATTTATGAAAAAATATAAAACATTGTTATTTGATGTAGATGATACATTACTAGACTTCCAAAAGGCTGAAAAAGTGGCTTTACGGGTACTTTTTGAAGAGAAGGGAATCCCTTTAACAGACGAGATAGAGGCTCGTTATAAAAAAATAAATAAAGGTCTTTGGGATGCTTTTGAAAAAGGTGAACTATCACGCAATGAAGTTGTAAATACACGATTCTCTCTGTTGTTTAAAGAGTATGGAGAAGAAGTAGATGGAATATTATTCGAAAATAATTATCGTAACTACTTAGAAGAAGGAAATCAACTCATGCAAGGTGCATTTGAATTTATAAATCAAATTCAAGGGGAGTATGAATTGTATATAGTGACAAATGGTGTTTCTAAGACGCAAGATAAACGTTTGCGCAATGCAGGGTTACATTCATTATTTAAAGATGTCTTTGTTTCGGAAGATACAGGTTTTCAAAAACCGATGAAAGAGTATTTTGATTATGTTTTTGAACGGATTCCTAACTTTGCACCTGAAGAAGGGCTGATTATTGGGGATTCATTAAGCGCTGATATTAAAGGTGGATATGTAGCGGGAATTGATACTTGTTGGTTTAATCCAGAAAGGAAATTAAATGATAGTGGGATTATACCGACATATGAAGTGCATAATTTTGAGGAGTTAGAAGCGTTATTGAAGCAGCATGTGTAATAAAAAAATAGACAGTGGAGCTTTCGTCCCCACTGCCTATTTTTATTAATTTTTATTTTCGTTATGTTTTGGGAGTGGAAAGGCATTCCCGATAGCAGCTGCACCAAGCATGGGCAATAGTAAATTAAGCGGGAAAAACATAAGTAATAGTAATGTTATAGCTATTGGCTTTCGTAACGCATAGCTTGAAATTGCTGTTGTTACGATGGCAACAGATGCTACTGGATCTATAGGAAGAATAGATGCTACAGCGTATCCGATACTTGACCCAGAAAATATAATTGGGAAGATATGTCCACCTCGCCACCCTGTGTTCAAACAAACGGCAGTAATGCACAACTTTAAAATCCCTGAAAGAAGTAGTATCCAAAAAGATAAATGGCTCCATTCAACAACTAATTCTTTTAATTGATGTTCCCCTGAAAATAATGTGTACGGAAGAAAGGTTCCCGCAATTCCTAATAAAATACCACCGATAATTCCGAGTGTCAGCTTGTATTCTCTAAAAGGGTGAATTAACTTTTCTAATGTGAATTCTAACTTGAAATAAAAGAAACCAACTATAGCACCGATACTAGCAAGTGGAAGAAATGCAATCCATTCATTGAAAGAAAGTGTACCTTCTCCGAAATCAACAATAAAGGATCCACGATTATCAAGTTTACTCAGTAGTAAATAAACAGAAAAACCTGCGAAAGTAGTAGCTAAGTATACAATCGCTTTTTTTCCTTTAGAAAAAGCAGCAATTTCTTCCCCCTCATTTTCATTTGGTGCTAAATAACCGAATAATGGTGCGTTAAAAATGACACTTAAAGTAGCGCCAATTCCGATCTCGGTTAGCTCATTCATACCCTTTAAGGCAAATTTAAAGCGATCCCCTACCCATGTGCACAGTCCGCCTATAATTCCAACTAGTGCGGCTTCTGGACCAAGACTAGCACCGAAAATTAAAACAATAATCGCTGTTAAAGTAGCCCGATGGACAAAGCGATATTCGATTCGACCAGTTTTTTTATATTCAGCCATTACTTCAGGCATAAGGCGTGGGTATGTACCGAAATGTTTTTGTGATAGACCAACAAGGACCCCGCCAATTATTGTTACGCAAAGGGTGTAATAAGAGGGAAAAGAGAGAACTTCAGGCAAGTATCCCCAAATAAAGTGGATTCCAATATTTATTGTGACTAAAAATAACCAGACTGTAGCTCCTACTATAGATCCTAGAAGAATGCCATATAGAGCAAGTATGTAATGCATATCTTTTTTATTTGTCATGTTATACCTCCGTTATGTAAATCTTAGTAGGGAAAAAAGTGAAATATACTAGTGAAAAATGGATTGAATATATATAGTATCTTTTTGAGAAGATGGCCTATTCAACATATAGGCTAACTTTTGGGGAATTTGAATTTATAGGTTAAATTACTTATTTAATTTTATAGACTGATTTGAGGTTTTTAAAGGTCTTTTTTGAAATAGACTAGAATATATTTCTTTTGTTGCTTTATATGAAACTGTTAACATTTATTTTAGAACATTCAGAAAAACTGTTTGACATTAGGAAATTATTGCTATAAAATCAACGGTAATTGCATAGTCTTATCAAGAAAAGGTGGAGGGACAGGCCCGATGAAACCTTGGCAACAGCCGTATAACGGAATTGTGCCAAATCCTGCAGGTAGTAATCCTGAGAGATAAGAAAGAGCCTTTAGAGCGTGTTTTCAAACTGCTCCTTTCTTGTTTTCAGGAAAGGGGCAGTTTTTTATTTTGTATAAAAGAAAGGAGAATGAGAGATGGGAGAATCATGGGGAAAAGGAACAATTTGTGTGCAAGGTGGCTATACGCCAAAGAATGGTGAACCACGTGTTTTACCACTTTATCAAAGCACAACGTATAAATACGATACTTCGGATGATTTAGCAGCTCTATTTAACTTAGAGGCAGAAGGATATATTTATACACGTATTGGAAACCCTACTTTAGCAGCATTTGAGCAGAAGTTATCAGATTTAGAAGGCGGTGTAGGAGCTGTTGCAACGGCTTCTGGGCAAGCAGCTATTATGCTCGCAGTTTTAAATATTTGTAGTAGTGGGGATCATTTACTTTGCTCTTCAACTGTTTACGGGGGAACGTTTAATTTATTTGGGGTGAGTTTACGTAAGCTTGGCATTGATGTTACGTTCTTTAATCCAAATTTAACGGCAGATGAAATTACGGCACTTGCTAACGATAAGACGAAACTTATCTATGCAGAATCATTAGGAAATCCAGCGATGAATGTTTTAAATTTCAAAGAATTTTCAGCTGCCGCTAAAGAATTAGAGGTACCTTTTATCGTTGATAATACATTAGCAACTCCTTATTTATGCCAAGCGTTTGAATATGGGGCAAATATTATTGTTCATTCTACGACTAAATATATCGATGGGCATGCGAGCTCTTTAGGCGGTATTGTAATTGACGGTGGAAACTTTGATTGGACAAATGGAAAATATCCTGAGCTTGTTGAACCAGATCCAAGTTATCACGGTGTAAGTTACGTTCAAAACTTTGGTGCAGCAGCATATATTGTGAAAGCACGTGTTCAACTATTAAGAGATTATGGAAATTGTATGAGCCCATTCAATGCATATATTAGCAATATTGGCTTAGAGACTTTGCATTTACGAATGGAGCGTCATAGCGAAAATGCTCTGGCAGTTGCTAAGTGGCTTGCTAATCATGAACGTATTGAATGGGTGAATTATCCGGGGTTAGATAGTAATGAAAATTACTCGTTAGCACAACAGTACTTGAAAAAAGGTGCTAGTGGTGTTTTAACTTTCGGTATTAAAGGCGGATTAGAAGCAGCAAAAGAATTTATCGCAAATGTAAAACTAGCAACTCTTGTAACGCACGTAGCTGATGCACGAACTTGCGTTATACATCCTGCTAGTACGACGCATAGACAATTAAATGCTGAAGATCAGCGTTTAGCGGGTGTTACATCTGATTTAATTCGTTTATCGGTTGGTATAGAAGATGTTTCTGATATTATTGCAGATTTGGAAGCAGCTCTAGTTGGAGGCAAAACACATGCCGATCATAATTGATAAAGATTTACCGGCTCGCAAAGTGTTGCAAAAAGAAAATATTTTTGTAATGACGAAGGAGCGGGCAGAAACACAAGATATACGTGCTTTAAAAATTGCTATATTAAATTTAATGCCAACGAAACAAGATACAGAGGCGCAATTACTTCGCTTAATTGGAAACACGCCGTTACAATTAGATGTTCATTTGCTTCATATGGAATCACATCTATCGCGTAATGTAACGCAAGAACATTTAACAAGCTTTTATAAAACGTTTCGTGATATTGAAAATGAAAAGTTTGATGGGCTCATTATTACAGGAGCGCCAGTGGAGACCCTTGCTTTTGAAGAGGTAGATTATTGGGAAGAGCTTAAACATATTATGGAGTATTCAAAAACGAATGTAACATCTACGCTCCATATTTGCTGGGGGGCACAGGCTGGCTTGTACTATCATTATGGTGTTCCAAAGTATCCCCTTAAGGAAAAAGTGTTCGGTGTATTTGAACATGAAGTTTGCGAGCAACATGTGAAATTATTACAAGGATTTGATGAATTGTTTTTTGCTCCGCATTCTCGTCATACAGAAGTACGAGAGAATGATATTAGAGGAGTGAAAGAATTAACATTGTTAGCAAACTCTGAAGAAGCAGGTGTTCACCTTGTTATTGGGCCAGAAGGAAGGCAAGTGTTTGCCCTTGGACATAGCGAATATAGTTGTGAGACGTTAAAACAAGAATACGAACGAGATCGTGACAAGGGATTAAATATTGATGTGCCAAAAAACTATTTTAAACATAATAATCCAGATGAAAAGCCGCTTGTTAGGTGGAGGAGTCATGGTAATTTATTGTTTTCTAATTGGTTGAATTATTACGTGTATCAAGAAACCCCTTATATATTGTAAAGAAAGATTGTGTAACACGTGGCAACGTTTTCCTTGTAAAGATTAACCTTTATTTTTCCGAATGTTCAAAATACATTGTTTTTCAGATTTTTTACTCATATAATTTCATCTAAACACAATTTTTGAGGGGTGGACAGTACTATGAAAGAAATTCAAGTTGGGTTATTAGGTCTTGGGACAGTTGGCAGTGGTGTGGTTCGTATTATTACGGATCATCAAGAACGACTCATACACCAAGTAGGTTGCCCAGTGAAGGTAACGAAAGTATTAGTGCAAAACATTGAGAAAGAGAGAGAGGTAGAGGTACCTTCTACTCTATTAACACAAGATGCAAATGAAATTTTAGATAATCCAAATATTGATGTTGTTATTGAAGTGATGGGTGGCATTGATGATGCAAAATCATATATTTTACAAGCTTTAAAAAGCGGAAAGCATGTTGTAACTGCAAATAAAGACTTAATGGCATTACATGGAGCTGAATTATTAGCGACAGCAAAAGATAATAAGGCTGATTTATTCTATGAGGCGAGTGTGGCAGGGGGAATTCCAATTTTACGCAGTATCGTAGAAGGACTTTCTTCAGATCTTATTACGAAAGTAATGGGAATTGTAAATGGAACAACAAATTTTATTTTGACGAAAATGTCAGACGAAGGGAGAGCATATAACGACGTGTTAAAAGAAGCCCAACAACTTGGATTTGCAGAAGCAGATCCAACATCAGATGTAGAAGGTTTAGATGCAGCAAGAAAAATGACGATTTTAGCTACCCTCGGTTTCTCTACAAATGTAGAGCTTGGAGATGTGAAAGTAAAAGGGATTACCTCTATTACAGAGGAAGATATTGAATACAGTAAGAGCTTAGGTTATACAATTAAATTAATCGGTCTTGCAAAACGAGATGGTGAAAAATTGGAGGTTACAGTTGAACCAACTTTACTTCCAAATACACATCCTCTTGCAGCAGTACAAAATGAATATAACGCTGTGTATGTGTACGGTGAAGCAGTTGGGGAAACGATGTTTTATGGACCAGGCGCAGGAAGTTTACCGACAGCTACAGCTGTTGTTTCGGATTTAGTTGCTGTAATGCAAAATATTAGATTAGGGGTAACAGGAAATAGTGCTGTAGTCCCACAATATCAAAAAGTATTAAAAGAGCCAGACGAAATTGTCGTGAAAAAGTTTTTAAGACTGCATGTAAAAGACGAAATTGGTGTATTTGCAAAAATTACTTCATTGTTCTCTGAGCGCGGAGTTAGCTTTGAGAAAATTATTCAAATGCCGCTTGAAGAGAAAGGAAAGGCTGAAATTGTAATTGTAACGCATCGTGCGTCTCTTGCTGATTATGATTATATTCTACATACGTTGCAAGGGTATGAAGAAATAGATTGTTTGAAAGCGAACTATCGAATTGAAGGGGATGCTAAGTAGTATCTCTTACCATAAAACAGAAAGAGCCTATTAAGCAGCTTGCTTAATAGGCTCTTTTCTATTTAAAATCTGCGTACCAACTTGAATAAATGCTTGGATAATCCAGCCTGTTGTAAAGGATAAGATGATTGTTCCAAAATAGATAGGTCCATCTAATAAAAAGCTTAACGTTAAAAATAAAAAGGCTAATGAAATCTCTGTTCTTCTAAACGTCCATTTTTTCTTCTCGGCAACCGTTAAAACGAAAGCTTCTTGAGGCGCTGCACAAAGGTTTGTAGAGACGTAAAGACCAATTCCAGCTCCAACGAATAGATTTCCGCAAATAAGTGTTATATATTTTGGAAGAGAGCGGATAGCGTCCATAATAGTTGTAATGGAACCAATCCAATCAACAAAAAGAGAAATAAGAACCATCGTTACAATTGTACCGATTGTAATTTGTTTTCTATTCCAAAAGAGTACGATAAGTGTAAAGGCAAAGTTAATCATGAAAATCCAAAAACCAATACTTATCCCAAAATTTTGATATAGTGCAATAAAGAAGGAATCATAAGGGCTAAGTCCAAAGGAAGTAATTGTCGTCATCATATTAATACCGATGGCAAGAATGAGTAAACCGCCAATGAAAAATATATATTCTAATTTGAATCGAAGCATAGTTGTATATCCTTTCTAAATGTATTTGCTAGGAAAGGATATATTGTGGAAAGCTTACCAGGTCAAGGAAGAATTTTTGTGAGAAGGGGAAAATGAGATGACAAATATAAGAAAGATTGCTGAACTTGCTGGAGTATCTGTTTCAACTGTTTCACGTGTACTAAATAATCATCCGTACGTAAATGAACAGAAACGAAAAGAAATTTTAGCGATTATAGAAGAATTAAATTACACGCAAAACGTGAATGCAATTCATTTAGTGAAAGGAAAAACGAATGTAATTGGCGTTTTATTGCCACACGTAAATGATCAATATTATAGCGCTATTATCGAGGGGATATCAAAAGAGACAGCAAAGAATAATTATAATATGATGCTTTGCCAGACGAATTATAGTGAAGAAAGAGAACTAGAAATTTTGAATATGTTAAAAATGAAAAAGCTTGATGGGGTTATTATTTGTTCTCGGACAAATAGTAAGGAGAAGCTTGAAGAATATACGAAATTCGGCCCGATTGTTATGTGTGAAGAAATAGATTCGAAGTATATTTCAAGTGTCCATATCGATTACTACAAAGTATTTTCACGTGGGATGAAAAGCTTAATAGATGCCGGTCATACACGTATTGGATATTGTATTGGAAGAAGTAATAGCGTTAATAGCCAAAGACGAAAGAAGGCGTACGAAGATTCGCTTCAACAGAGTATCGTAACATCGTTAGAGACCTGGAAATTTGAGGGATGTTTTACAGTGGAAGATGGACGCAATGTAATTAGAGAATGGGCTCATATGTCAGTAAAACCGACGGCGTTCCTTGTATCTTGTAACCATATTGCAGCGGGGATGGTTACAGAAGCAAAAAAACAAGGAGTTCGTATTCCAGAGGATATTACGATTATCGGGTGTGATGATCAAGAGGTGGCAGATATATTGGGTATAACGACGATTTCGCATTCTAGTAAAAACGTTGGAGTGAAAGCGTTTGAATTATTATATGAAAAGATTAATGAAGAGAAATTAGATGTGAAGCATATAGAGTTATTACCAGAGTTAGTAGATAGAGAAACGACATAATTGAGAAGGTGTGAAAATCGCTTTTCAAAATTTCGTTTGGTATAATTATGGACAATCTATAAGGGCTAAAAGGGGTTTTGATATGAGATCAAAAGTAGTAAAAGTAATTCTACTCATTACAATTGCATCTTTCTGTTTATTTGCATATGGCTTTGTTTCAGGTGTAAATGATGTATTAAATCCGAAAGCTTCAAATTTAATTAAAAAGACCGATGTAGTGGCAAAAGAGAAAAAGAAAACGGGAACGTTACAAATCGTTAGTTTAGGTGATTCATTAACGCGTGGCGTTGGTGATAAAGAAGGAATTGGCTATGTTGGGCGAATGAAAGAGGATTTACAAAAAGATTATAAGCAAAAAATTGCATTAACAAATTTAGCAGTTAGTGGTGCAAAAATGCCCGATTTATTAAAACAAATTGAAAGTAATGGCGCTCAATATTCAATTAAGCAAGCAGATGTAATTGTGTTAACGATTGGTGGAAATGATTTGTTCCCAGGCTGGGAATCACTTGGGAAAATAGATTTAGAGACGTATCGTCCTGACACAGAGACGTTTCAAAATGAAGCAAAGAAAATTATAGAAGAAATTCGTAAATTAAATACAGATAGTCCGATTTTTTGGCTTGGTTTATACAATCCTTTTGAAGATGTAGAAGATTTAAAAGGGTCTTCAAACATTGTTGTGGACTGGAATGCATCTTTAGAGAAATTAGCGCTAAACGATAAAAATGTGTATATTACACCGACATTTGATTTATTCCAAAACCGCGGGAAAGATTTATTATACTCTGATCATTTTCATCCGAACGAAGTAGGTTATACGTATATGGCAGAACGTTTAGTTCAAAATGTTGTAAGTAAATTAAAACTAGAACAAGGAGGGGTAAAATGACGACGATACTTTCCGTACGAGACTTGAAGAAGGTAATTGGAAAGAAGACTCTTGTAGAGAATATTTCCTTTGATGTAAAGCAAGGAGAAGTGTTCGGGTTCCTAGGACCAAATGGTGCTGGGAAGACGACTACCATTCGAATGTTAGTCGGATTGATTAAGGCGACAGAAGGTAAGATTTCTATCGGTGGTTATTCGATTAAGGAAAACTTCAGAGAAGCGATGCGTCAAATTGGGAGTATCGTTGAAAACCCAGAGTTGTATACATATTTAACAGGATGGGAAAATTTAAAGCAATTTGCTCGTATGTTAGGTGATATATCAGATGAACGTATTATTGAAATTGCTGAAATGGTTCATTTAGATGAAAGAATTCATGACAAGGTAAAAACGTACTCACTTGGTATGAAACAACGCCTTGGAATTGCACAGGCGCTCCTTGGGAATCCGAAATTGCTCATATTAGATGAGCCAACGAATGGTTTAGATCCAGCAGGGATTAGAGAACTTAGGGAATTTATACATAAGCTTGTGAAAGAAGAAAATATGAGCGTGTTTATTTCAAGTCACTTGCTAAGTGAAGTGCAAATGATATGCGATCGCGTTGCTATTATTCATAAAGGAAAGATGATAACAGTTGCCAAGGTTGAAGAATTAATTAAAACAGCAAGTGATCGTGTAGAATGGATTGTTACACCGATTTCTAAGGCGAAAGATATGCTAGAAGCGGCCGAGGAAATAAGAGAAGTGAGTGTAAAAGGCGAGCGATTACTATGCCGCATGGATATTGCATCTATAAGTAGTTGGAATAAAAAATTTGTAGAAAATGAAATAGATGTACATAGCGTTAAGGAGCTTGTATTTACGCTAGAAGATTTATTTATTGAACTCACAAGGGGTGAGCAGCATGCGTGAATTTGCGAATCTAGTTTTAAATGAATCAGAAAAGATTTACCGCAAGAAACGTATTTTTGTTGTCATGCTTATTTTAGCAATCTTGATCCCGCTTTTTGTGTACGCGCAGTATCGTGAAATAGAAACGACACAAAAAAGACTCGGTACAACTGATTGGAAGGTTTCATTGCAACAGCAAATTGTTGATTCTCAGAACCGGTTGAACAATTCTAGGTTGCCAGAAGAATGGCGTGATTGGTTAAAGGTAAGAGTTGAGCAACAACAATATTATTTAGATCATGATATTAATCCGATGGCACCGGGTGCACCGACTTTTGTCAGAGCATTTATTGAACAAGGAATTACATTATTTATTCCGCTTCTCGTAATGATTGTCGCCATTGATATCGTTTCAGGAGAACGAAGTGATGGGACGATGAAGATGTTACTTACGCGGCCGATTCGGCGCTGGAAAATACTCCTTAGTAAATACGTGACGATGTTATTTTTCATTTCGCTCATACTGTTTCTTGTAGGTTTGTTTGCTTACATATTATCAGGGCTTGTATTTGGGTACTCGGGATGGAATTTACCTGTTTTAACAGGATTCGTCATTGATAAGGAAACGTTAAATACGAACTTTGTACATCTTATTCCGCAGTGGCAATACATCTTAATGGCGTATGGACTAGCCTGGTTTGTTGCTATCGTTGTCGGAACTATATCATTTATGGTCTCTGTTTTAATTCGTAATACACCAGCTGGTATGGGCGTTATGCTAGCTGCATTAATTGCAGGCGGTATTTTAAGCTCGTTCGCAACATCTTGGGAAGGCGCCAAATATATTTTTAGTGTGAATTTATCATTAACGGATTATTTATCAGGAAAATTACCTGCATTACAAGGTTTATCGATGGGATTTTCTTTGATGAATTTAACTGTTTGGGCAGTTGTTTCTCTTGTTATTTCGTTCGTAGTATTTACAAGACAGGATATGGTGAATTAATTAGACAGGAAGTGACAGTATGGAAAATGTTTTAAAGAATGATTGGGAGCCACTATTGGCACCAGAATTCGAGAAAGAGTATTATCTTACTCTATCCAGTTTTTTGACAGAAGAATACAGCACGCATGTTGTTTATCCGAAGGTAGAAGATATTTTTAACGCTCTTCAGTATACAAGTTATGAAAATACAAAGGTTGTCATTTTAGGGCAAGATCCATATCATGGACCGAATCAAGCGCATGGTTTAAGCTTTTCTGTGCAACCTGGTGTTAAAACACCACCGTCATTGTTAAATATGTATAAAGAACTTCGAGATGAATATGGTTATGAAATCCCGAATAACGGTTATTTAGTAAAATGGGCGGAACAAGGAGTATTATTACTAAATACCGTATTAACAGTTCGTCAAGGCGAAGCAAATTCTCATAAGGGAAAAGGATGGGAGCACTTCACAGATCGTGTAATTGAACTGTTGAACGAACGTGAAAAGCCAGTTATTTTCATATTGTGGGGGCGCCATGCGCAGGCGAAGAAGAAATTAATTACGAATCCGAATCATCATATTATCGAATCTGTACATCCAAGCCCATTATCGGCAAGACGTGGTTTCTTTGGTAGTAAGCCATATTCTAAAATAAATACGATTTTAGCTAATATGGGCGAAAGAGAAATTGATTGGGAAATTCCAAATTTATAAATAGAAAAGGTAGTTAACAGTTGTTAACTACCTTTTTATTATCATTATTGCTCGTTCTTTAATTTTGCATCTAGTACAAAAGTACCAAATGGGATAACTGATGAAACGAATGCTCCAAGTGCCCATAAAATTGATTTACGGTGTACGATTGTTACTTGAATTACTGCAAAGATGAATAGAATAAACAGAACACCATGAGCCATGCCTGTAATTTTAACAGCTGTTGCAAATCCTGCGAAATATTTCAATGGCATTGCTACAAATAATAGTAATAGGAAAGAAATACCCTCAACTAGTCCAATTGCTCTTAATCGTCCGATTGGTGTAGATAACATAAAGTAGCCTCCTTTAACGTATGCTTGTATATAGTAAATTTGTATTCTTTTTCAAAATAAAATAGTCTATTTTGTTTCATTATATACAAAAAGAAAGTTTACACTACGAGAATAGTGCAAAGTTCAAAATATAGTCACAAAAGCATGAGAATTTAAATAAAAACCTATTTGAAGTATTTGACTTCAAATAGGTTTTGTGAATGAAAATATTAAACAAGTACATCCGTTTTTAAAACGAATTTCTCTACAACTTTTGCAACACCATCGTTCATATTTGTATCTGTTACGTAGTTCGCAATTTCTTTAATATCATCAGGCGCATTGCCCATTGCAACGCCAAGACCAGCAAATTCAATCATTGCTTGGTCGTTATAGCTATCGCCCATTGCGATAACTTCTTCACGCTTAATGCCAAGCTTTTGAATCAGTTTGTTTAAGCTCGTTCCTTTTGTAACACCGGCTTCAGTAAATTCTAAGAAGAATGGTTTCGAACGCATCACGCTTAATTGGCCTTCTAGTTGTTGTTGAAGTTTCTTTTCAACTTCAACAAGGCGTTCAGCTTCTTTATTCATTAATACTTTTACTACAGGCTCTTTAACTGCGGCTTTAAAGTCATCTACTACAACAATTGGCATACCAGTAATATCGCCCTCAATTTCAGTATAAGGATTATTTTCTTCCGTTACGATATCATCGCCCATATAAGTATGAATCCATACATCTTCAGTTTTACTAATTTCAAATAGGTTGTGAACGATTTCAGGAGATAGTGTACTACTAAAGATTTCTTCGTTTGTTTTACAGTTAATAATTTTTGCGCCATTAAAAGATAGAATGAAACTGCCGTATTCTTCTAAGCGAAGTTCTTTGGCTACATTGCGCATACCAAACGTTGGACGTCCAGAAGCAAGTACAACCTTTACCCCTTGCTCTTGTGCAGTCATTAACGCTTCTTTCGTACGAGGTGAAATAGTATGGTCATCACGTAATAAAGTATCATCTAAATCTAAAACAATCATTTTATAAGTCATATAGAAAATTCCTTTCTTTAATTGAAATCAAAATACATGTTCATGAAGATGTTGAGGAATAATAGTAAGACATCAAACCTCTTTGAAAAGAAGTAGATAAATTATTATGAGTTGTTGCTCATAATATTGGTTAATAATCATTGGGGAAGAATAAAACCCCAATGATTAAAGTTTGATTTTATCGTAACAACTCTAAAGGTAGAGTGCAATAATGGAAGTTTTCCAATTTACGATATTTGTTTTGCAGCGGAACGAGAAAATAGTATTTCTAGCAAGATTGCCATTACAGATCCAAGAACGAGACCATTACTTAAAAACGATGCTAGAAATGGTGGAAGTGTGGAATATGCTCCTGCTGGAACAAACATAACTCCGACTCCTGTAAAGATTGAAAGACCGGCTACTTTAAATAATCGTTCTTTATCCTGGACAGTTTCGTATTCTCGAAAGGCGAGACCAATCATGCTTGCGAATACAGGATAAATAGCGGCATAACCAACTGCAACAGGGATTGCTGCAAAGAATGAAGTAATCTTTGGAAATATACTAACGACAATAATAAAGCTTGACCCTAATATAAACGGGAGACGTTTATAAATATTAGTCGTTGCAATAAAACCTGCTGATCCAGAAATAGCGACAGGCCCAATAGCTGAAAATAGGCCGCCTAGCAATTGGTTGATTCCTGTTATAATGCCAGCTTGTTTAAAACGATCTGATGCAGCGTTTTCTTCATATTTAGAGACAACCTTTTGTACAACGCGAATACTTGCTAACATATTTGTTAGAAGTAAGAGTGTAACGAAAATGACCGTAATTACCATGTTCCATTCAACACGAGGCATTCCGAAAACAAATAAGGATGGAAAACGGATTATGTCTGTCACTGGTGTTATTGGATTAGATAATCCGAAACATGCGAATAATATCCAGCCGCATACGATACTGAAAAGAACGGAATATTGTCCAATAATAGGTAGCTTCATGATGAAAAAGGATAGTAAAATAACAATGAGTGAAAGAATAAATACGTTAGGTTGTACTTCTGTATGTTTTCCATCAAGGCCAAACATTCCCTTTAAGAAGGAGCCACTAAGCTGCGCGACAAGAAGAAATAAATACGTTCCAATGACTGTCGGTGTAAAATAGCGAACGAGTTTATCAATAAGTCCAAAAACGCTAAGAATAATACAAATAATACCGCTTAATAAGAAAGCATATTGAAGAACTTTAAGTGTCTCATTGCTTGATCCAAATAATACGACGCCTAAACTCGCATAAAGGGAGAAAATTCCCCACCAAAGGCCAGCAGGACCTTCTTGAATAGGAAGTTTATGCCCAAATATAGCTTGCAAGAGACCAGCAAAGCCTAGAACAAATAATGTTCTTTGTACGAATGCAATGGCTTCAGCGCCATCAAGACCATAACTAGTTGCGACACTAATTGGTACAATAAGGCTTCCAGCTAAAATAAATAGTGCCCATTGTAAGGCGGAAAGAAATGTCTTCATTATATCAACCTCTTTCATAGATTCCGTATCTAGTATATACGTATTTTATTTCCACTGGCAAAGATTGTAGATAGAGAAAAGAGTTGAAACACGGTATGAATGCACGTAAGCAATTATGGATAGCAGTTATATGTATGACTTTTGTTGTAATTCTAGGAACGATAGGATTTATGACGATTGAAGAGATTAGTTTGTTTCAAGCATTTTGGATGACAATGATTACTGTATTGACTGTTGGATACGGAGATGCTGTTCCTGTAACGCAAGCGGGGAAAGTATTTGCGCTTCTTATTATTCCTGTTGGCGTAGGTATTGTTACGTATGCAATTGGGGTAGTGGCAGCTATGATTATTGAAGGGAATTTATTTCATGCAGTACGGAGGAAGAAGATGGATAAACAAATAGCGCAGTTGAAAAATCATATTATAGTATGTGGTTGCGGTAGAGTGGGGCTTCAAGTTGTACATGAATTGCAAGAAAAGAATATTCCATTTGTCGTTGTTGATAAAGATGAAAGTATATTGGAGCAGGAAAAGCTTTTATTTGTACATGGAGATGCAACGGAAGATCAAGTATTACATAATGCCGGAATTTTAAAAGCAGCTGGTTTAGTTGCTATTGTTGCAAATGATGCCGAAAATGTATTTATTACATTAACAGCAAGAGGGTTAAACGATACGATTAAAATTGTGGCGAGATCTGAAAAGCCAGAAACTGAAGAGAAATTAAGGCGCGCCGGTGCAAATAAGGTTATTAATCCATCTAGTATGGCAGGTATTCATATCGCAAAAGGTATTGCAAATCCATTAACCGTTCATTATATTGATACAGTGTTGTATGGAATAGAACAGTCATTTGTCATTGAAGAAATTCTAGTTGGAAAAGATTCAATATTAGTTGGTAAATCGTTACTAGAGAGTAATGTAAGGAATCAGTTTGATGTAACAATATTAGCGATTTCAAGAAATGGGGATATTATACATAATCCAGCAGGGCAGGAAAAATTGAAAGAACGTGATATGATAATAGTATTTGGTTCAGTAGAGAAATTGGGGCAATTCGAGAAAGAATTACAAAGTACGAGGTGAGAAGGAATGCAAATATCTAGCGACAAGATTTTAAATAAAATGGCGAATGAAATTGCGAAGGCAAAAAGTAGTGAAGGACAAAAGTCAAAAGAACATTTATTAGTTGTGCGTGCTTTATGTGACTTATTATTAGATGAACAAGTTGAAACATCTACATATAGAGAACCGCAAATTCCATCGCAAGTAATTGGATCACAACCAGTAACAACTATGCAACCAATTGCACCTGTTTCTGGGGAGCCGGTATATATAAAAGAAAGTGATGCAAACGGTAATTCTTTATTTGATTTTTAGAAGATAAATCGTTTGGCTTATATGCAAAAATTGCTTATGATAAAGGTAAAAAAGGGGAATTAAGATGAAAATTTTCTTTTTACTAGGTTGTATTGCAGCGGGGCTATCTGTTGCATTAGGGGCCTTTGGAGCACACGGTTTAGAAAATAAAATTTCTGCAAAAATGTTAGAAGTGTGGAAAACAGGCGTTACATATCAAATGTTTCATGCAGGTGGACTATTCGTAGTTGCTTTATTGATGGATAAGGTTCAATCATCACTTTTAACTACTGCTGGTTGGCTAATGGTAGCTGGAATTATTATGTTCTCAGGTAGTTTGTATGCATTAAGTACGACAGGTATTAAGTTCTTTGGTCCAATTACACCTCTTGGTGGTGTAGCGTTTATTGTGGCGTGGATCCTAGTAGGGACTGCAGTTGTAAAAGGATTATAAAAAAACAAAAGCTGGCATTTGCCAGCTTTTTTTATGGTCTTGGAGTATAAGTTGCTTGTTGACTAGGTAAATACGTAATTTCTTCTGGAAATTCTACGTAATCTAAGTAGATCATTAGTAGTAAATAGCGTTTTCCTGATTGCGGTTCACTAATAACGATATGGTCACGGCCAGCTGCTTCAATAATACCTGTATAAGATTGTGTGCCAAGGGAACTGCCACGTTCATAGGTCATTACAACCGTAGCTTGCTTACCTTTGTTTAAACGAAGGATATTTTCAATATAGGATTGCTCTAGAGGTAACATGCCTTGAGAAATTGCATATTGAGCTTGCGCAGCTTGAGCTGTTTGTTGTTGCATCGCTTGCTGCTGTTGTTGAGTCATTTGTTGCGGTTGTACATAAGTTCCAGATGGTTGATAAAAACCTGTTCCATAGTATGGATTTTGTTGCTGTGCCATTCAAAAATCCCTCCTCATTTTTATTCCTTAATATACGCTAGGGCAGTCTCCAGCAGATGGCTGGAAGAAGCAGTGCTTTTTAAAGCGACCAGAGTTTTGTTGGTTATACCAAGTTGGTGGACAAGGACCTTCAGGTCTAAAGAACCATAAGGCAAAGTTGGCAGGCCAAAAACGTTGCCCTTGAATGGTCCGTCTCGCTAGGGCAATATCTTGTTCGCGTGCCCGTTGATAAAAATATCCTTTTTGCGTTGCTTCAAAACCGCCGGGGTTTTGATAAACCATTTGACGTAAATTACGAATGCTTTTAAAGTCTAAACAATTTCCGCGGACACGATTTACCCCAACGTTTCCGACCATTAACATTCCTTGTTGCCCTTCTCCTTCGGCTTCAGCACGCATCAGTCTAGCCAACAACTTTACATCTTCTTCGTTATAAGCAATAACGCCCATTATGTGTCACCTCTCTTTTTGTAATACCTTTTGGAAAGAGGTTTATCCCGCATTAACGGGCAGTAAGACTCCTGCCCTAAAATTTGGTTGAAGTAAAGAAATTAGATGGGAGATCAAACTGCCCGTAAACGCCCGATTGGTTCAACTAATAATCAGCGGGGGATTCCCCCACTGATTAAAGTTTTACTTTATCTCTAGATGAAGTGTGTAACAATTACTAGTTCATACGTATGAGGAAAAGGACTCAGATATGACAACCAAACAAAGTTTTACATTGAGAGTGGAAAATAAAAAAAGCTAGCGTGAGCCAGCTTTTTTATTAAAAAACTTTAGACCATAAGTTTGAGAAGAAATCACCAATAGAGCGCATTGTTAACACAAACCAATTTGCTTTTTCAACTTCCTCTGTCGTTTTTGCAGTAACTTTCATACTTTTACTACCGTCTAAGAAACCATATTTATCAGTTGATTCTAAAGTAATTGAGCCTACTTTGGTATCTTTCTTAATAGGAGCAACTAAATGTCCATCTTCAGAAAGAGATTTATCTAATTCAGTTCCAATTTTATAAGGCTCTTTGCTACCTTTTTTCGCAATTACTGTTATTTCTTTTTCGGGTGCAACAGTTACTTGGTCTTCTTTCCCTTTTACTACAGAGATTGTATTGTTTTTATTAACTTTTAGTTTTTGTTTTTCAAAGTTATTAAATCCATATTCGATTAATTCACGAGATTCCGTGAAACGTTCATCCATTGATTTTGTTTTAATAATAACCGAGATAAGACGTACATCACCACGTTTAGCAGTAATGGTAAATCCGTATCCAGCTGTATCAGAACTTCCGGTTTTTAAACCATCAGTACCTTCATAAGCGAAAGCAGCTCCTGGTAACATCCAATTCCAGTTTTCCATACGAATTGGTTTTGGGTGATTGTCTGGGAAGTTTCTAAATCTTTGTTTTGTATCCTCTAGCATTTCTGGATACTTTGTAATCATTGCTTTTGAAAGCATACCCATATCACGAGCTGACATAGAGTTTTCTGCATTTGGATCAGTACCCTCAGGATGTTTTCCTTTTAAGTCAGCGTTATTTAAGCCAGTAGCGTTTACAAATTTATATTTCTTTAATCCTAGCTTTTTAGCATGTTCATTTGCAAGATTTAAGAAGTTTTTCTCACTTCCTGCAAGAAGTTCTGCTAAAGCAATACTAGATCCATTTGCAGAGAATATAACAATAGAATGATATAATTCTTTTACAGTATATTGACGTCCTTTTTCGAACGGTACATTAGAGAATTCATTATTACGAGAGACTTCATAAGCGTAATCAGAAATATTTACTTTCGTATCCCATGTGATTTTTCCTTCTTTAATTGCTTCTAAAACAGCGTAAACAACAATTAATTTTGACATACTAGCAATAGCTAGCAATTCATCTGGATTTTGCTCGTGAAGTATTTTTCCTGTATCTGCATCAAATAAAAGTGCAGCAGCCGCCTCAATATGTATTTTTTCTTCCGCATGGGATGTTGTTACTCCTAAGAAAGAAATTGACAATACAAGCAATAGTAAAATAGACAAGATTTTTTTCATATAGATTATCACCTTCGCATCGTTATTTAGCATATAGCTCGTATCATTTTAGCATATCTTTACATATAAAAAGGTTACAATTTTACAAGAAATTTGAAAAAATGTTGGTTTTTCTTCAAAAGTGCAGAAAAAAGGAGATTTTTGAGGATAAATATAGAGAAGAATAAAAAAAGGAACGAATTTCGTTCCTTTTCACCATTTATATGTGTAAAAATTTCTCTACTTTTTCGTCTGGTAAAATGTTTCCAACGAAGAATGTTCCAAATTCACCATAACGAGCACTTACTTCATCGAAGCGCATTTCGTATATAAGTTTCTTAAATTGAAGAACATCGTCAGCGAATAATGTTACGCCCCATTCGAAATCGTCGAATCCAACAGATCCTGAAATCACTTGGCGTACTTTACCTGCGTATTGACGACCAATTTTACTATGGCTGTACATCATTTTTTTACGTTCTTCCATAGGAAGCATGTACCAGTTGTCATCACCTTGGCGACGCTTATCCATTGGATAGAAGCAAATATGATTTGCTTTCGGTAATTCAGGATATAAACGAGCTAAAATTTGCGGGTTTTGGTATGGATCCTCATCAGCTGGAAGGTAGTTGCTTAATTCAACAACAGATACGTAAGAATATGCAGGAACCATATATTCAGCTAAAGTTGTTTTATTCAATTCTGTCTCAATTTCATTTAACTCTTCCATTGTTGGACGTAAAATCATAAGCATAATATCAGCTTTTTGGCCAACAACTGTATACATTGCGTGACTACCTTTTTTCGCAGTAGCTACTTCGTTCCATTTTTCAACGACATTTAAAAATTCAGACACTGCTTGTCCGCGTTCGTCGCTAGATAATGTTTTCCATGCAGCCCAATCAATAGAACGTAAATCATGTAAACAATACCAGCCATCTAACGTTGTTGTTGCTTCACTCATTCTATTCACCTCAGTTAATGATAGTTTTACACGTTAACTATAGCATATATAGTTTTAAAATCATCTATATAAAACCTTGGCGCATAAAATTGTCACATTTAAGTGTTTAAGCAAGGTGAATTTAACGGCTGAATTTTATGAAAATATAATCATTTTTATTTTATCTATTTTTTGGGAGCTATAAGTTTAAAATATAGAAGAAAAGCAGTATTCTTAAAGATAGAGTTTTTTTAACATATGTAGGAGGGTTTATTCGTGAGCAACTTATTTACAACAGTAAAAGAAAAAGTTCAAGGAAAAGGCATTTCTATCGTACTTCCTGAAGGAACTGATGAAAGAATTTTAGGCGCTGCAGAGCGTTTAGCAAAAGAAGAGTTAGTAAAACCAATCTTAGTTGGTAATAAGGAAGAAATTAGCGCAAAAGCTGCTAGCATGAATTTAACATTAGCAGGCGTTGATATTTACGACCCAGCTACATACGAAGAAATGGATGCAATGGTAGCATCTTTCGTTGAACGCCGTAAAGGTAAAGCAACTGAAGAAGACGCTCGCAAAATCCTTAAAGACGAAAACTACTTCGGTACAATGCTTGTATACATGGGCAAAGCACACGGTTTAGTAAGTGGTGCAGCTCACTCTACAGCTGATACAGTTCGTCCAGCACTTCAAATTATTAAAACAAAACCAGGCGTTACAAAAACTTCTGGCGTATTCATCATGGTACGTGAAGAGGAGAAATATGTATTCGCTGATTGCGCAATTAACATTGCACCAAACAGCCAAGATTTAGCTGAAATCGGTATCGAAAGTGCGAAAACTGCTGAGTTATTCGGCATTGATCCACGCGTTGCTATGTTAAGCTTCTCTACAAAAGGTTCTGCGAAATCTCCAGAAACAGAAAAAGTTGTAGAAGCAACTCGCATTGCAAAAGAAATGGCTCCTGAGTTAACTTTAGATGGAGAATTCCAATTCGATGCTGCATTCGTACCATCTGTAGCTGAGAAAAAAGCTCCAGGTTCTACAATTAAAGGTGATGCTAACGTATTCGTATTCCCAAGCTTAGAAGCTGGTAATATTGGCTACAAAATCGCTCAACGTTTAGGTAACTTCGAAGCAGTAGGACCAATCTTACAAGGCTTAAACATGCCTGTAAATGATCTGTCTCGTGGATGTAACGAAGAAGAAGTGTACAAGTTAGCTTTAATTACAGCAGCTCAAGCACTTTAATTCTATAATGAATTGAAATAAAGACCGTCGCTATAATAGCGACGGTCTTTATTTTTCTAAGCCAAGTGCTTTATTATTACGATCAATAATACGTTGTAAATTCGTCTCATATAAAGGAATCTCATCTATTGTTAATTGAGATGGTGTTAACTTTGGAGCGAATTGCTGCAATGTTTTTAAAAGACGCATCATTAAATCTTGTACTGTAATGGTTTCGCCAAGTAATTCTGAGAGTGAGGCCATCGTACTTGGTACAATTTCAGGGTACGTAAAGCGTGTTTCTTCCCCTTGAATTGCTAGGTTGTAGAAATCACGAACGAGTGCGGCACGCTCAGAGCCACTTCCGGTAGCACAGAGATAAATTTGGACAGCGACACCGCCGCGAATACGACGTTGTGAAATACCAGCGAATTTTTGATCGCGAATACTTAAGTCATAACTACCAGGACAGTAAGAGCCAACAATTTCTTTTGCCTCGATAGTAACGTTGTAATCCTTTAACATCTCCTTAATTAAATGCCACATCGTATCGTATCCAAGATCAATATCGATACCTTTTTCTGTTTCTTGGAATAAAAGTGATACGTTTAAAACACCTTCATCAAGCACGACTGCAAGCCCGCCAGAATTACGAACAATAACATTGAAGTTGTGTTGTTTTAAAAAAGAAATACCTTCTTCTAAATGCGGAAGGCGTGAATCTTGAATGCCAAGGACAATTGTATTGTGATGAACCCAAGAACGCATTGTTGCGGCTGACTTGCCATTTCCAATGCTTGTGCATAATGTGTCATCCATTGCGAATGACTGAAGTGCATGGAATGTTGGTCCCAAACTAGACTGATCTACAATGCGCCACTCTGGCTGAGATAAAATGGAACGGGAATTGCTCATATAACTAACCCCTTATCTTTAAAATGACAATCTCTATTATAGCAAAAAATGAAGAATGGAGTTTTCTCACATATAAAGGGGGAGCTTAAAGGTGAAATAATAAAAAGGATGCATTACATGCATCCTTTTTATTCTGCAATTTTTTCTAAATTACCGTTTCGGTCCATTCGGAAAGATGTTTGAGAACGTTCTTCGTCATCCATGACTGCCAATTTACGAGCACGGTTCATAATGTTCATAAGTGTTTCGTAATCTTCTTGTACAGTATGAGATTGCTTTTCTAATTTTTCTAGTTTCTTTTCTAGTTCCTCATTCCGAAGGATTTGTGCTTTAATTTCTTGTTTCAATCTCGTATTCTCGTTTTCAAGAGCTGTCACTTTTATATTTGAAGATCCGACTGTTTGTAAAAAATAAATAACATCTTGCATTGTCATAGAGCTTCTTGCAGCAGGAGCAGTAGATTCTTGATATGGAATAGCTTCTTTATATTGTACGATTGATTCTTCTTGTACTAATTCTTCATAATCAGTTATCGAATCTGAAGCTGGTGGTGTATAAAGTAAACGTTTTTTCGCTTGTTCACCGCTTGCAGCACGCATTTTATCTTTACGATGTTTTTTTGCTAGTTGAAGAGCTTGTTCATAGCTATAGCGAACAACAGCATTCCAGCGGAAACCACAAGCAGCAGATGTACGATTTAACTGATCCCCTACTTCCTCAAATGCATTTAATTGCGTACTTCCTTCTCTAACATGACGAAGTACCGTTTCAGCAAGTAATAAATCATCCTCATCTGTCCAAGCATCTTGTCTTACTTTCATAGATTCAACTCCCTTTCTTTTTATGAACTTCCTATTTTTATAATGGGCAAAAAAATAAACTTTTATACAAAGCTTTTAAAAATATGGTAGATTTCGATGAAAGGTAAAAATTTTCCCATGAATGGTGAGCGCTTCTGTAGGAGAGCATATAAATATGTATCATTATGTAGAGAATAGGCTTTGTAGGGAAACTTGCAACGAGCTTCAAAGAGCGGTAAAATACCATTTAGTGTTTATTTTTAAATGTACTTGAGAAAAGTTTAAAATAGAGGAAGTGTTATGTAATGGGAAACGAGTTTCGCGTGTGCGATGACTGTCAGGCAACGAACATTAAAACGTTAGTTCCGAAGTTAAAAAAAGTAGATTCATGTGCAACGATTGAAGTTGGATGTCAGTCTTACTGTGGTCCTGGTCGTAAAAAATCATTCGCATTTGTAAATAACCGTCCAGTTGCGGCTCCAACAGAAGATGAGTTAATCGTGAAAATTGAAGCAAAGTTAAATAAGTAAGAAAAAGAAGAGTGAAAAGATTACTCTTCTTTTTTTATGCCCATAAGAGGAATGATTTATTCTGCGAAAGTACTCTTGTGTGGACGAACATTTTCTAAAGGATGAACATAACTTTTGTATTAAAATACCAATTTGTATAAATTTATATTTCAAAATAATGGTTGACAGTCTTTTAAAGCGATAGGTAGAATAGAAGTGTCTGATTCTGAGAATCATTATCAGGGAAATAACAATTCACCTAATTTTTTTATTACTATTTGAGAATAAATTTCATTTCAATAAATATATGTTGTTGGTTAGGATGGTTGAGGGATGGAAGCGAGCGCAAGCAGTATAGAACAGCAAGAAGAGAATGTTAAAGAGATTAAGAGCAGACCGCTCATCGCTTCTATTATTTTAGTAGCGGGTACAATTTTGTTAGCTTTAAGCATGGCAGTTTCTATTTCTTTTGGGGCTGCAGATATTAGTTTAAAGACTGTATGGCAAGCTGTATTTCAGTTTGATGGATCTATTACACATCATAACGTAATTCAAGAGCTTCGCATGCCTAGAGCAATAGGGGGCGTAGTTGCAGGTGCCTTTTTAGCGGTATCAGGAGCAATTATGCAAGGTATGACGCGAAATCCACTTGCTTCACCATCGTTAATGGGGATTACAGATGGAGCTGTATTTGGAATTGCAATTATGTATGCATTTTTCCCTAATTCACCTTATTTAATGTTTGTTATCGCATCTTTTATTGGAGCTGCGTTTGGTGCAAGCATTGTATATGGAATTGGATCTTCTTCACCAGGTGGATTAACACCTGTGAAATTAGCTTTAGCAGGTGCAGCTATTAGTGCTTTATTAGGGGCAATTTCATCTGGAATCGCATTGTATTTCAATCTTGCCCAAGAGGTGAGTATGTGGAATGCAGGCGGAGTCGCTGGAGTGAAATGGCAAAGTATTAATATGTTAGTGCCAATTGGCCTTATTTGTCTTTTTATCGCAATTATGATGTCGAGATATATTACAATTTTGAGCTTCGGTGAAGAAATTGCGATTGGACTTGGTCAAAATACGACATTGATTAAATTTATCGGAACAGTACTTGTTCTTGTTTTAACGGGTTCCGCAGTTTCCATGGCAGGATCAGTTGGATTTGTTGGTCTTGTAATTCCGCATATGACTCGTTTCCTCGTAGGCTCGGACTATAGATGGGTTATTCCATGTTCTGCGGTCTTAGGTGGGCTGTTAATTGAATGTGCAGATATGTTATCTCGCGTTATTAACCCGCCATTTGAAACGCCAATTGGAGCAATTACAGCGCTAATTGGGGTTCCATTCTTCCTCTACTTAGCACGTAATGAAGGGAGAGGAAAGATGTGAGGACGAGTGTCTTAACAAAAAAGAACATTTCTATATTAACGATTTTAGTAGGACTAATCGTTTCTATATTTCTTATTAGTTTAAATACAGGAACTTTTAAAATCCCGCCAATGGACGTATTAAAGTCATTGGTTGGACTAGGGGCTGAAGATCAGTCTGTTATTTTATTTGAATTCCGTATGCCGCGTATGGTAATTGCTATACTAGTCGGATCTGCTTTAGCTATGTCAGGCGCGATTTTGCAAGGTTTATCACGAAATCCGCTTGCTGATCCAGGTATTATAGGTATTAATGCTGGAGCGGGATTAACAGTTGTTATATTCGTCTACTTCTTCTTCGGGAAAGTAGGGACTGGTACATTTTTATCTGTATTCATTCTCCCATTCTTCGCACTAGTTGGAGCGATATTAGCAGCGGTAATTATTTATTTACTAGCATGGAAAGACGGCGTTTCATCGACTCGATTAATACTAGTCGGTATTGCCGTTGCAGCTGGATTTGGAGCTGTTAGTTTAATTTTCTCTATGAAGATGACATCTAACGATTTTCGTTTTGCTACGATTTGGCTGGCGGGAAGTCTATGGGGTACAGATTGGAAATTCGTATTAAGTGTACTTCCATGGATGGTTATTTTCTTACCGCTTGCTATAAGTAAAGCACACATATTAAATGTAATGAACCTAGGCGATTCTACAGCAGTTGGCCTTGGTGTAAACGTAGAAAAAGAAAGACGTAAATTATTATTTATTGCAGTTTGTTTAGCAGGGGCATCTGTTGCTGTTGCCGGCGGAATTGGCTTTATCGGTTTAATGGCCCCGCATTTAGCAAGGCGCCTTGTTGGTGGTAAACATCAAATTATGTTGCCCACAGCTGCGCTAATAGGAACGTTTTTACTTTTATTCGCAGACGTAATTTCAAGAAGTGTACTAACAACTTCAGAAATACCAGTCGGTCTTGTTATTTCTGTAATTGGTGCACCGTATTTTATTTATTTACTTATGAGGACAAAATAAAGGGAGGCTTTTCGTATGGCAACTTTAGCGGTGGATGCGGTATCGGTTGGCTATAATGAAGGTTTAATTATTGATGGATTAACAGTTGAAATTCCGGAAGGGAAAATTACAACAATTATTGGACCAAATGGTTGTGGGAAGTCCACATTATTAAAAACGGCGTCTCGTATTTTGAAGG
>NZ_JAKUEU010000040.1:0-48412 GCF_022663075.1 Bacillus cereus group sp. BfR-BA-01441 | reverse complement strand
GTTCATCCTGAGCCAGGATCAAACTCTCCAATAAAGTTAGTTTGTCTAGCATCTAAAATAAAAATTGACGTTTCACGTTGTTTGTTTCGTTCAGTTTTCAAAGAACTACTTCGTCGCTCAGAAGCGACTTTATCAATATAACATTTCGTTATATTTTCGTCAACAACTTTTTTCAATAAGTTGTTTTTCGTTTGTTTTGTTTGTTACCTTTCGTGGCAACGAATATAAATATACCAGTTTGATTATTAAAATGCAATAGTTTTTCTAATAAAATTTTTAACTTAGTAAAAAAGTATAAAAACAGCACATTTCTTCTATATAAATATAATTTCTCGCACTATCAAGACTTACTATACCCACGCAACTCATGCTCAAATAAAAAAAGCTTTGGAGAAATCTCCAAAGCTTAGTCTTGTTTATGGCGCATAGCAGGGAATAATAATACATCACGAATAGATGGTGCATTTGTTAATAACATAACTAGACGATCAATACCGATTCCTAATCCACCCGTAGGAGGCATACCGTACTCAAGAGCTTCAATATAATCGTCATCCATCATATGAGCTTCATCATTACCTTGTTCGCGCTCTTTTAATTGCGCTTCAAAACGTTCTTTTTGATCGATTGGATCATTTAACTCAGTGAATGCATTTGCATGTTCACGCGCAACGATAAATAATTCGAAACGATCTGTAAATCTTGGATCTTCATCATTCTTTTTCGCAAGCGGCGAGATTTCTACCGGATGACCGTAAATAAATGTTGGTTGGATTAATTTATCTTCTACTTTTTGTTCGAAGAATTCATTTATAATATGACCAACTTCCATTGTATCTTTAATTTCTACATTATGTTCTTTTGCAAGCTCACGTGCTTCTTCTACACTCATCGGATTCCAGAAATCAGCTCCAGAGTATTGCTTAATCGCATCTACCATATGAAGACGTGTCCATTCTGGTTCTAGATTAATTTCATAATCACCATACTGGATTGTTGTTGTACCCAGTACTTTTTTCGCGATATGAGCAACCATATCTTCTGTTAACTTCATAATATCTTTATAATCAGCGTATGCTTCATATAATTCAATCATTGTAAACTCAGGGTTATGACGAGTTGATACACCCTCATTACGGAATACACGGCCGATCTCATATACTTTTTCCAAACCACCCACAATAAGACGCTTTAAATGTAGCTCAATTGCGATACGCATATATAATTCCATATCTAACGCATTATGATGTGTAGTGAAAGGACGCGCAGAAGCTCCACCTGCAATTGCATGCATCATAGGTGTTTCCACTTCAAGATAACCGTTGTCATCTAGGTATCTTCTCATCTCACGAATGATTTTACTACGAGTAACGAACGTTTCACGACTTTCCATACTTGTAATTAAGTCTAAGTAACGTTGACGGTAGCGTTGTTCAACATCTTTTAATCCATGGTATTTATCTGGTAATGGACGAAGAGATTTCGTTAATAGCGTAAAGCCTGTTGCTTTTACTGAAAGTTCTCCAACGTTTGTTTTGAACACTTTACCTTCAATACCTACTAAATCACCTAAATCTGCTGTTTTAAATAATTCGTACTCGTCATCTCCAACAGCATCTTTACGAACATAAATTTGAACTTGTCCATGTAAATCTTGAACGTGTGCAAATCCAGCTTTCCCTTTTCCGCGTTTTGTCATAATACGACCAGCGATAGAAACAGCGATTTCCTTCTCCTCTAATTCTTCCTTAGAGAACTCTCCATATAGACTCACTAAATCAGTTGTTGAATTTGTGCGTTCAAATCTTTTACCGAACGGGTCAATTCCTTGTTCACGTAAATTATGTAGCTTTTCACGACGAACAATCAATTGGTCGTTTAATTCTTCGTGGTTCATGTTATCCATGATATTGATATCACTCCAGCTCTATTTAATTTTACAATATATACAGTATAGCATTTTCTACTCAACTAGAAAAACTGCCAGCAACTAACTGGCAGCTCTTCTTTCTTTCACGTAATTATAGGAAGTGTATAGAAGAATGTCAATCTCCTATGTCCATTATTAACCAACGTAAATTGTTTGTTGTTTCGCTTCCACTTCTTCTACAAATGTACCTAACACATTCGCAAGGTCTTCCCGTGTGTTACAAGCATTAATACCATTACGTACACTCGCATTACCACGAACACCTTTTAAATACCAAGCTGCATGTTTTCTCATCTCTCTTACAGCGACACTTTCGTTCTTTAAGTCAATAAGACGATCTAGATGTAACATACATACATCAATTTTCTCGCGCACTGTTGGTTCCGGCATTAATTCACCTGTCTCCAAATACTTTACCGTACGATAAATCATCCACGGATCTCCAAGAGCCGCA
The DNA here is from genome assembly GCF_022663075.1 of Bacillus cereus group sp. BfR-BA-01441. Lineage (NCBI taxonomy): Bacteria > Bacillati > Bacillota > Bacilli > Caryophanales > Bacillaceae > Bacillus > Bacillus cereus group sp. BfR-BA-01441. Next base: position 46,028 of record NZ_JAKUEU010000040.1, on the reverse strand, counting down.
CGACCAATCATAACACCATCTACACCAATTTCATCAAGCATACGCTTTGCATCTTGCGGCGTTGCGACATCACCATTTCCGATAACCGGGATATTTACAGATTGTTTTACTTGTTTAATAATATCCCAATCCGCTTTTCCTTCATACATTTGCACTCGTGTACGTCCGTGAACCGCCACAGCTTGGCCACCAGCACGCTCAACAGCCCTAGCATTTTCTATTGCGAAAATATGTTCTTCATCCCAACCGATACGCATTTTAACTGTAACCGGCTTTTCTACAGCATCTACAACCGCTGCTACCATTTCATATATTTTATTCGGATCTAAAAGCCACCTTGCCCCCGCATCACATTTAACGATTTTCGGCACTGGACAACCCATATTAATATCAATTATGTCTGCTGTCGTATATTTATCTACATATTTCGCAGCATCTACAAGAGTTTCTTTCTCTCCACCAAAAATTTGTAAACTTAATGGCTTTTCTCTCTCGTCGATATATAACATATCTAATGTTCTTTTATTATTAAGTAATATTGCCTTATCACTTACCATTTCAGCACAAACTAAGCCGGCACCAAATTCTTTTACTGTTAAACGGAATGCAGAGTTACACACTCCCGCCATCGGTGCTAGTACAACCGGATTTTTCATCTCGATATTTGCAATCTTTAACAATCAACCTACTCCTTCCTGTACAATCACTTTGGCATTAATTCCTCTATCGAAACATTTAATGCCTTAGCAACTTCTACTACAAAATCTTGAGAAGGCGATCTATTCCCTCTCTCAACCTCACCTAAAACAGATACAGATACCCCTAGTTCTTTAGCAAAACCTTCTTGTGTATAGCCTTTTAGCTTTCGAAAAGCACGAATGCGTCTTCCCCATTTTTCTGCTTCCATACCGTTACTCCCTCTCGCCTTTTCATTTCTTCTACTTGTGAACGTGAAATGTTTTGTTTTATGTCTTGATTAATCTCTAACAACGGAACGATAACAAAAGCTCTTTCAAACATCCGCGGATGCGGAACAATAAGATTCTCTGCTTCAATATTCTCTTGATTATAAAGTAAAATGTCAAGGTCGATAGTCCTCGGCCCCCACCTAATTTCCCTTTTTCTTCCTAGGTCATTTTCTACTTTTTGTGTTACTTTCAATAACTCTTGTGGTGATAAATTGGTAGAAATTTTTATAACTAAATTTAAAAAGCAACTTTGGTCAGTATAGCCAACTGGCTCAGTTTCATATACAGATGAAATATCATCAACCTGAATATAAGGATTTTTATTTAAAAACTGAATCGCTTCAGTTAGATACGTATAACGCTCTCCAATATTTGACCCTAATGCAATGTAAGCTATATTGTTCATGGACGTTCTCTCGTAATTTCTACTGCTACAGCACGATAATGACCCGGTATCGGTGGATCCGGCTTAATTACCTTAATTGTACAGCGTGAAATACTTTCATATTGTTTTAATATATCTGCAGCAATATTTTCAGCGATACTCTCCACAAGCTTATACTTTCTATCCTCAACAACTTTTCTACATAATTCGAAAAGCTCTCCATAATTGACCGAATGCTCTAAGTCATCACTTTCCCCTGCACGCTTTAAATCCAACTCCACCGTTAAGTCAACTTTAAATCTCTGACCTAATTTATTCTCCTCTGGGAACACACCATGATAACCATAAAACTCCATATCATGGATATAAATTTTATCCAATTACCTTACCCCCTTACCAATCATCGCATCCATCATTTTAGCCATACGCGCCATTTCTTTCACATCATGGACACGAACAAACTCACAGCCCTTTTCAATACCAAGACAAATGGTAGCTCCTGTTCCCTCAAGGCGTTCCTCCACTGGCAAATCTAATACGTGCCCAATAAAGGACTTTCTCGAAGTACCTAAGAGAACTGGATAACCTAGCACATTTAACTGTTCTAAATTACGCATCGCCTCTAAGTTCTGCTCAGGTGTTTTAGCAAAACCGATACCTGGATCTAAAATAATATTCTCATCTGGCACACCAGCATTTTTAGCAATTTTAATACTGTCATACAAATCAGCAATCATATCCGCCATTAAATTACGATAATTCATATTATCGCGGTTATGCATTAAAATGATGGGTACATCATAATGAGCTGCGACTTCAGCAATTTTTGGCTCCGCCTTCGCTCCCCAAATATCATTAATAATATGAGCACCAGCCTCAATTGCTTGCTTTGCAACTTCAGCTTTATATGTATCGATAGATATAGGCAATTTTACTTCTTTTGAAACTGCTTGAATCATCGGGACAACTCGCTTTATTTCTTCTTCTACTGATACTTTAGCAAAACCTGGGCGAGTAGATTCGCCACCAATATCAATAATATGAGCACCTTGACCTTGCATTTCTTTTGCGTGACGTACCGCAGCATCTACCTCGTTGTAACTCCCACCATCAGAAAACGAATCTGGTGTTACATTTAAAATCCCCATAATTAATGTTTTTTCATTTAAATTCAATGTATATTCGCCGCAGCGCAAATCATAATCCCACTTCAAACTACACATCTCCTCTTCGTAATTCATTTCTGCTCCATAATTTCTCTCTTTGCATTCCATAAAGGTACATTAAACTTTTTGTAACCACTCCTACTTTACCCGGGAAATCCTGCGCTTCTATACGATAAAGCGGAACAATTTCTTGAATGGAGTTTGTTACGAAGACTTCATCCGCTGAAAATAACTCATCTTTTGTAAAGAAACCTTCCTTTACTTCTATATTTAATTCTTCAGCACTCTTTATAATAAACGCACGAGTGATACCATTTAAAATCCCTGTCTCTAACGAAGGTGTATATAAAACATCACCTTTCACAAAGAATAGATTCGAAACAATGCCCTCTGCAACATAACCTGCTTCAGTGAGGAAAATACCTTCCTTACTCACAACATTTCCAATTTCACGCTTCCCTAAAATATTATTTAAATAGTGATGAGACTTCAGGCGAAATGTCCCTTCCGGTGTATTTCGCACTTGTTTTAGAATAACACCTTCTTTTTCCACTACATCCCCTGGAGCTGTTAAAGGTTTTATAAAAACAATAACAGAAGGCTCTTCATACATTTCCGTTTGTAATCCTATTTCATCTATACCCGCCGATACATTAAAACGTACATATGCATGCTTCAATTCATTCTTAGCGAGTAAATCTTTCAAAATAAGCATCACATCATTTTTTGTCATTGTCCATTTAATTTGCAATGTATCCAGCGCCTCTATTAAACGGTTATAATGATCATCCAATAAGAAAGGATGACCATTATAAATACGAAACGTTTCAAAAACTCCAAGACCATATAAATAACCATGATCATAAGGAGAAATTCTCGCTTCACTTGCTTCTACATACTGACCATTTACGTAAATTAACATAATGTCGCACTTGGACTGTATTTACGAATGAAATTCTGCAACAGCTCTTTCCCATGAGAAGTCATAATAGATTCTGGATGGAATTGCACACCCTCTATCGGTAATGTCTTATGACGAAGTGCCATAATTTCCCCTTCCTCTGTCCAAGATGTTACCTCTAAGCAATCGGGTAACGTCTCTTTCTTAACAATAAGGGAATGATAGCGCGTCGCAGTAAACGGATTAGGAATATCCGAAAAAATCGTCTTTCCATCATGATGCATAAGCGACGTTTTTCCATGCATTAATCGCTCTGCACGGACAACCTCTCCCCCAAACACTTGTGCAATAGATTGATGCCCTAGACAAACACCAAAAATCGGAGTCTTTCCAGCAAAGTATTTAATAGCTTCCATACTAATCCCAGCTTCATTAGGACTACATGGGCCTGGAGAAATCATTAGAAAATCTGGTTTCATATTCTCAATATCTGAAATGGTCACTTCATCGTTACGTTTAACAACGAGCTCTTGTCCAAGTTCTCCAAGAAACTGCACTAAATTAAATGTAAAAGAATCATAATTATCAATCATTAATATCATTTCTCTCACCTAACCGTTTCTTCGCTACGTTCTTTTGCACGCCATAAAGCAATCGCCTTTTTTAACGACTCTTTATATTCATTTTCCGGATTTGAATCAATTACAATTCCCGCCCCTGCTTGTACATGAGCTTTTCCATCTTTAGCAAGAAGTGTTCTAATTACAATATTCAATTCTGTATCTCCAGAATAACCAATCCAACCGATTGAACCTGTATAAATCCCTCTTCGAACAGGTTCTAATTCCTCAATAATTTCCATCGTACGTATTTTTGGGGCACCAGTAATTGTTCCCCCAGGGAATACAGCCTTCACTAAATCAAAAGCATCTTTATCTTCTTCCACCTCACCACGCACATTAGAAACAATATGCATAACATGTGAGTATTTCTCAATTACCATAAATTCATCTACTTCTACAGTGCCATATTTACAAACACGTCCTAAATCATTTCTTTCTAAATCCACAAGCATTACATGCTCTGCTCTTTCTTTTTCGTTCTCAATTAATTCTCTTGCTAATTCTTCATCCTCTTGCTCATCCGCACCTCTAGATCTCGTTCCAGCAATCGGTCTTGTACTTACTTCAGTTCCTTGTTTCTTAATTAACAACTCTGGCGATCCACTAACAATTTGAAAATCCCCAAGCTCCAGGTAACCCATATATGGAGATGGATTAATCTCACGAAGACTTGTATAAATTTCTAGCGGGTGTGTCTGTAACGTTCTTTCTTGTCTCGTCGACAAGTTTACTTGGAACACATCACCCGCCCCAATATATTCTTGAATACATTCAACTGCCTTCATAAAGCTGGCTTCAGTAAAAGCAACTGCTTCGCTTTTCTTTTCAGGACTTTCAAAGGGCACGGTCACTTCAGGCGCTTCTGTCATCCAAAGACTCTTCCACTCATTTAGCCGTTCTTTCGCCTCTTCATATTTATCTACATAATGCGTAATAACCCATAACACTTGTTCTTTTTGATCATAGACAAATACGTCATCAAATAACAAAAAGAAGATGTCAGGTATATTAATATCATCTTCCGCAAGAGAAGGCAGCTTTTCAATATAACGGATACAGTCATAACTGAAATAGCCAATTGCACCACCTTGAAAAGGCGGATACTCTGGGTTATAGTCCGTCTTCCATTGTTCCATATATTCTTGCATTAAATCTAACGGATTCCCTCGTTTTATTGTTTCCTTACCACTTTCACTTATATGTAACGTTTCATCCTTCCCTCGAATTACCGCTACTGGGTTCAGCCCTACAATGTTATAACGACCGCCACGGCCGCTTTCTAACAAAATATGTTGCGATTTACCCTGAGAAAGAAATTTATATTGCTTAAAGAAATCTAACTGATATGGAATAGAAAGCGCTAAAGATTTTCTTCGTTGCATATCAACACCCCGTCTTCTTTTATCCCACCCTCTTAGATAAACCAGCTCAAACTACATAAGTTATTTATATAGAGATTGATTATACTCGAAGGCTAGTGAAAATAATTTAATTATACTACCTCTTATTTTACATGAAGTTTTCTAGTCATTCACTCTTTTCCTATTTCCAATCCCAAAAGAAAAAGCACCCTTTTTCAAGGATGCTTTTTCAATCGCGTTTAATTAGGATTCAAATTGATAAAGTGGTGTACTTAAATAACGTTCACCGTTACTCGGGATAATAACAAGTACCTTTTTCCCTTTACCTAACTTTTTCGCAACCTCTGTTGCTGCATAAATAACTGCGCCTGAAGAGATACCAACTAAAATACCTTCCTCTTTAGCCACTCTTCTCGCATATTCAAATGCTTGCTCTGTTTTCACTTGAATAATTTCATCATATACTTCTACATCCAACGTCTCCGGAACAAATCCCGCCCCAATTCCTTGGATTTTATGTGGACCTGGCTTCCCACCAGATAATACTGGTGAATCTGCAGGTTCTACTGCATAAATTTTAATATCTTTATACGCTTCCTTCAGTACTTCACCAGCACCAGTAATCGTTCCACCTGTACCAATACCTGCAATAAACGCATCTAATTGGTCGCCCATTTGTTCAATAATTTCTGGACCTGTTGTTAAACGGTGAATTTCTGGATTCGATTGGTTTTTGAACTGTTGTGGTATAAAGTAGCCATGTTCTTTTGCTAATTCAGTCGCTTTACGAATTGCTCCACCCATTCCTTCAGGCCCTGGAGTCAATACTAATTCCGCACCGTAAGCACGTAATAAATTACGACGCTCAATACTCATTGTTTCTGGCATTACTAAGATTGCATTATATCCTTTAGCAGCCGCTACCATCGCTAAACCAATTCCTGTGTTACCACTTGTCGGCTCAATGATTGTATCGCCCTCTTTTAATAATCCCTTTTTTTCAGCATCTTCAATCATAGCTAATGCGATACGATCTTTAACACTACTCCCCGGATTCATAAATTCTAATTTTAAGTATATATCTGCGCTGTCTGATTCTACGATGCGGTTCAACTTAACGATCGGCGTTTTCCCGATTAATTCTGAAACTGATTGTGCCACTCGCATTCCTGTCACTCCTAACACCGAGTATTTTTATTGGTTTTATCTATATTTAGATTTTGTCAGAAAATTCCCTGTTTGTCAATTCATTTGGAGGATTGCTCCTCTTAATTCCCTTATTACAAATTCTCGATTAAATTTGTAATATCTTCTTTAGAGAACTTGTATCGTTCATTACAGAAATGACAGTGAACTTCTGTCTCTTCCTCTTCTTCACGAACTTGCTCTAACTCTGTTTTACCTAAACTAATTAATACACTCTCAATACGCTCGCGTGAGCATGTGCAATTAAATTGAACATCCATTGTTTCTAATACTTTTACTTTATCTTCTCCAAGAACTGCATATAGTAGCTCTTCCGGAGAAAGACCTTGTTCAATCAACGTTGATACAGGTGGAATCTTTTGTAAACGGTCTTCAATAAATGAAATCGTTTCATCTTGCGCACCCGGCATAATTTGAAGGATGAATCCACCTGCCGCTAATATGCTATCATCTCCATTTACAAGAACACCAACACCTACAGAAGAAGGCGTTTGTTCAGAAACTGCAAAATAATACGTAAAGTCTTCTCCTAATTCTCCTGAAACGATTGGAGATTGACCAATAAACGGCTCACGCATTCCAATATCTTTAATTACAGTTACAAACCCCTCTGTACCTACCGCTTGATATACACGTAACTTCCCTTGTTCTGTTCCTTCAAAATCAACATGCGGATTCGTTACATAACCACGTACATCTCCATTTGCATGAGCATCTACTAAGATAGGGCCAATTGGACCGTTACCTTCTACCTTAATCGTTAACTTTTGCTCGCCCTTTAACATTGCGCCCATCATTGTACCCGCAGTCAAAGAACGCCCTAGTGCCGCTGAAGCTGTTCTCCATGTATCATGACGTCTTTGCGCCTCACTTACTGTATTTGTTGTACGCACACTATACGCACGCACTTCTCCATCAAATGCTAACGCTTTTACTAAATAATCTTTCATACGTATTTATTCACCTTTCTCATGCTGTAAATTTGCATTACGTTCATATAACATATACAAACCTTTTAACGTTAAAAACGGATCTACAATATCAATTACATTCGATTCTTCGGAAATTAATTTTGCCAATCCACCTGTTGCAATAACTTTAGGTTCTTGTCTAGCTTCTTCTTTCATACGCTTAACAATACCTTCCACTTGTCCAACATAACCATAAAGAATACCAGATTGCATCGCACTTACTGTATTTTTCCCAACAACACTGCTTGGTTTTGTAATTTCGATACGAGGAAGTTTTGCTGCTCTGCTATATAAAGCCTCTGCTGAAATCATAATTCCTGGCGTAATAACTCCACCCATATAATGTTTTTCTTCGTTAATATAACAATATGTAGTAGCCGTACCAAAATCAACAATAATGAGCGGACTTCCATATAAGTGGATTCCTGCTACTGCATTTACAATTCGGTCTGCGCCTACTTCACGCGGATTTTCATATTTAATATTTAGTCCTGTTTTTATCCCAGGCCCTACTACAAGCGGTTTAATTTTAAAATATTTTTCACACATGCGCTCTAAAGCAAACATAATTGGTGGTACGACTGAAGACACAATAATACCTTTCACATCTTCAAACGAAAGACCCTCATGCTCAAGCAATTGCTTTACAAGCATTCCATATTCATCTTCTGTCTTATGACGATCTGTTTCCATGCGCCAATGCTGACGAAGTTCCCCCTCTTCAAACACACCTAGTACAGCATTTGTGTTCCCTACATCCAATACAAAAATCATATTCTCACCACTTATCTTATTTAATCTATATTTGTGCAGTATGTATAAAACTTATAAAAACATCATATCACACATACTTATATAATCAGCTTTCCTATCCTCATCATTTTACAAAAAGATTGCTCTCTATTTCAATTTTTAATACTAGTTTTACTTAAATTACTTTATCCACTAAGTTCTCAATAGTAATTAACAAAGATTTTAACAAACAAAAAAGGAGTGACGATAGTCACTCCTTCACTTCTTACTTATCTTCTTTATCTTCATCGTCTTTCTTCATGTTGATGTTTACTTTCACATCATCTGAAGATGTTGGACGTTCTGGCAATCTGCCGTAATCACATAAATGATTGATTTGCTCTGCATCTAACGTTTCTACTTCAAGTAACGTTTGTGCGATAATATCTAGTTTATCACGGTTTTCAGTAAGAATTTGTTTTGCACGAGCATAACATTCTTTCATAATTGATTGCATTTCCATATCGATTTCATGTGCAATCGCATCACTATAGTTTTGTTCTGAGTGGAAGTCTCTTCCTAAGAACACTTGACCACCTTGCGAGCTACCAAATTGCATCGGTCCAAGTTTGTCACTCATACCAAATTCCGTAACCATACGTCTTGCAATACCAGTCGCACGTTGGAAGTCATTATGAGCACCTGTACTCACTTCACCAAATACAATCTCCTCAGCTACTCGGCCACCAAGTAAACCAGTGATTTTATCAAGTAACTCTGGTTTCGTCATGAAGTAACGATCTTCTTTCGGAAGCATTACCGCATATCCACCAGCCTGACCACGAGGGACAATTGTTACTTTATGAACGACATCTGCTTCATCAAGAACAACACCAATTACAGTATGACCTGCTTCATGGAAAGCAACGATATTACGTTCTTTTTCAGAGATAACACGACTTTTCTTAGCTGGACCTGCAATAACACGATCCGTCGCTTCATCGATATCACTCATATCAATTTTCTTCTTATCTTGACGTGCAGCTACTAAAGCAGCTTCGTTTAATAAGTTTTCAAGATCCGCACCAGAGAATCCTGGTGTACGAGTCGCAATTGCTCTTAAATTAATATGCTCATCAAGTGGTTTATTACGCGCATGTACTTTCAGTACAGCTTCACGGCCATTTACATCTGGACGATCTACTGTAATTTGACGGTCAAAACGACCTGGACGTAATAACGCTGGGTCAAGAATGTCTGGACGGTTTGTCGCAGCAACGATAATAATACCTTCGTTTGCACCGAATCCATCCATTTCAACAAGTAATTGGTTCAATGTTTGCTCACGCTCATCATGACCACCACCAAGACCTGCGCCACGTTGACGACCTACTGCATCAATTTCATCAATGAAAATGATACAAGGAGCATTTTTCTTTGCATTTTCAAATAAATCACGTACACGTGATGCACCGACACCGACAAACATCTCTACGAAGTCAGAACCACTGATAGAGAAGAATGGAACGCCAGCCTCACCTGCAACAGCACGTGCTAATAAAGTTTTACCTGTACCTGGAGGTCCAACTAATAGGACACCCTTTGGAATACGAGCACCAACTTCAGAGAACTTACGAGGGTCTTTCAAGAATTCAACTACCTCAACAAGTTCTTGTTTCTCTTCATCCGCACCAGCAACATCTCTGAAACGAACTTTTTTCTTTTCATCATTATATAACTTCGCCTTACTTTTCCCGAAGTTCATAACACGGCTACCGCCGCCTTGAGCTTGGTTTAATAAGAAGAAGAATAAAATGAAGATGATGACAAATGGAATGATTGAAGTAAAGAATGTTACCCAAGCACTTGTTTCTTCTGCTGGTTGATACTTAACTTCGGCACCTTTCGCTTTATCATTAATTTTCTTTTGTAATTCCTCAGTATTTGGTGCATAAGTAACAAATTGTTCTCCTTGGCTAGAGTTATTAAATTGTCCTTTTACCTCAAATACACCATTTTTCGGTTGAAGTTGCACATTACGCACTTCACCGCTTTCTAGTTTAGTAATGAATTTGTCGTAGCTAACTGATGTCGTTTTTTGTGTCGAACCATTAAAATAGCTCACGATTCCAATTACTACTAAGAATATCAGTAAATAAAAGATGGTATTACGGAAGATACGATTCATTCCTAACCTCCTCTCACGGCATAAACACTATAGTAAATCGTAACATAGAAAAACTTTCCTATACAATTGTGAAGCCTATATTTAATTAATTTGAGTAAACGCTTGGTTTTAATACGCCTACATAAGGAAGATTACGGTATTGCTCTTTATAATCTAATCCATATCCTACTACAAATTCATGTGGAACAGTAAATCCAACATAATCCGCTTTCAGATCAACCTTACGGCCTGTTGGCTTATCTAATAATGTAACAATTTTTACAGACTTCGCTTTACGATATTTGAATAAGTCTACTAAGTAGCTTAGTGTAAGACCACTATCAATAATATCTTCGACGATTAAAATATCGCGACCTTCTACAGAAGTATCAAGATCTTTTAAAATTTTCACTTCGCCTGTTGAAACTGTAGAGTGACCGTAACTAGATACAGCCATAAAATCCATTTCAAGATATGTATCTGTTCTCTTTAATAAATCTGCCATGAATGGCATTGCGCCTTTTAATACACCAATTGCAAGAGGTACTGTGTTTTTATAATCCTCTGCAATAATTGCACCTAGTTCGCGCACCTTTTCTTGTATTTGCTCTTCAGAAATTAATACTTTTTCGATATCTTGATTCATCATTTCATTATCCTCCCGGAAGACTCCTTGCTTTTGTAGTGAATAATCATATATTTATCCTTCTTTGCCATCTCTTTCGAAATTGCAAATGCAGATCGTTTCAACAAGGGTACCCAAATAATAGTCCCACTTGCATCACAAACGACCGGCCATTCTTCTCTTTTTTCTTTCGGTACTTTCGCTTCGATAAAAATAGCTTTTATCTTTTTCGTGCCATTCATACCTTGTATTGACATGCGATCTCCATTTTCTCTAGAACGAATACGAAGTGGATATGATATATCATTATACTTAGCAACAAATACTGTTTCATTCATGTTACTTGGTATATCTTCGCTCACCTCTGTTACAAATTCATCCCCGTTCAATAGCGTAATGGTCCCGGGTACTAATAAATCTTGTGAAAAAGGAGAGACAATTTCTTGTTTAAATCTAAAGCTACACTCCTCGTATGAACGAACAATTTTCAAATCACCCGGAAAATCAAGTGAACCTGAAGGTTGTGTCCGCTTAAAAAACTCAATCAACTTGTCAATATGTATAGAAGAAAGAGAAGATGGAATCTTATATTCATAAAGATAGTTTAATATTAGTTGAATCCCTCTTCTTTGTAAAGGCATAGACATGGATTCAAAGGCAGGAATTGATAAGCTAATTTGTTTATCACTTTTTTTTGTAATTACTTTATTCATTTTCTCAAAAGCTAATTCCTGCAAATAAGCCTCATCCTCTTGCATCTGCACGCTAAATTTTTGGAATTTCTCATGCATTTGTGGATTTTCTTCTTTCAAATGAGGAAGGACATATTTACGTAATCGATTCCTTGTATATACTTCCTTTTTATTACTCGGATCTATACGTGGCATTAAATTTAGCTTATTACAGTAATCAACAATTTCTTCCTTCGTTACGCCAAGTAACGGCCTAATTAAATATCCATTATGAAAAGGACGCTTCACTGCAATTCCTGCATATCCTTTCGGAGTACTCCCTCTTACAAGACGCATTAAAATTGTCTCGACTTGATCATCTCCATGATGTCCAAGAGCAACATATCTCGCATCATATTTCTTCATTATTCTTTCCAAAAATGCATATCTGCATTCTCTCGCAGCAACCTGTGCATTCATTCCGTATTGCTGTTGATATTGTGATACATTAATCCTTATCGTTTCACAAATAATTCCCAGTTCTTCACAAAGGCCCTGCACAAACTGTAAATCCTCATAAGATTCATCACCTCTAAACATATGATCCACATGAGCAACTACAATTTCCAACTGTTTTTCCGCTCTTTTTTCTAATAAATAATATAAAAGCGCTAACGAGTCAGGACCACCAGAAACTCCCACAACAATTGTTGAATCATTCTTTAATACATCATGCTGCTTTACAAAGTCATCTACTTTTTCAACAAATGTATCTTTCAACTTCGCAATCACCTTTCATTAAACAAGAACAGCAACCTTAGTCACCTTGTCTACAATGGTACAACTTTTACAAACATTGTGCAAAAAAAAGATATACAAAAATTACATTTTTATCTTACATCCTCCGTGTATATTCACAAAATTAATAACATTACCTTTTCCCACAAAAAAACCTAGGTATTCACCTAGGTTTTTAAAATCAAATTATAGATAAACATTCCACTTACATTTTACTGCGCTTGCATTCCTACAATCGGAATCGTAGCCCACTTCGGCATATTTTTCTTCACTTTTGCCACTACAATAGTCATATCATCATTTATATAACCATCACAAGAGCGAATCACTTCTTCCATAATGATATCAGCAATTTCTTGCGGGTCTTCGGTTTGCAATTCTTTAATTTTTCGTTTCATCCACAATTCATGATTCTCCACATGCTGTGCTCCTTCAAAAATCCCATCACTCATCATAATAAGAATATCGCCCGTTTTTAATTGTTCACCCACCACATCAACTTCAACATCTTCGATGATTCCCATCGGCAAATTACTTGCTTCAATTTTCAAAATATTATTTGCGCGTTTAACAAAACTCGGCGTTGATCCAATCTTTAAAAACCTTGCACTCGCATCCCGCAAATCTACCATAGCTAAATCTAATGTCGTAAACATTTCTTCTGTCGTTCTCAAAGAAAGAATTGAATTGATAGACTTAATTGCTATTTCTTCATCAATGCCTGATTGGAGTATTTTTTGTAATAATTTCACCGTTTCCTTACTTTCCATATGAGCTCTTTGCCCATTACCCATACCATCACTAATCGCAAGTGCATATTTACCAACACTTAAATCCATCATCGCATAAGAGTCACCCGAAACAAATCCACCGCCTTTTGCAGCTGTAGCCAATCCTGTATCAAGAGAATACGTCTTCGCCGAACCAAATGATATTAAACTATGGCCATTTGGATAAGAAGACTTTTCTTCATGTTTAACGACAATATTTTCTTTAAGGATATCTGAAAGCATCGGTGCAACTAACTTTTCACACTCACCATGTTCATTAGATGCAACTGGAATTAACATTTCAATATCAATACTTCCTCTATCTAAACAATAAATATCAACATGCTCTACTTCGACACCAAAATCTCGGAACGCTTGCATAATCTGTTCTTCCTGCACTTGATGATTTTCACGCTCTCGTTGTATCTCCTTAGCAAAATCCTCCATAACCTTTGATACACCTAATAGTTGCTCCGCTACTATTCTACGATTTTCCTTCATTTGTTTTCGTAATTTTTGTCCCTCATAGAAGTGATCTAATTCACCGGCTACTAAATCCGTCACTTTTTTCCCTCTCACACAATGCTTGTCCCACTCACGAACTAATTTACGATTATGTTGCAGGGTTCCTTCTTCCGTTTCATTCATTATTTGTTTCATATAATCGTACGTTTTATCAAAATTCACTACCCAGCATTGATCCTTTTTAAAGCATGTTTGACATGTTTTCGCAGTAATTGTACTCAAAAACAAATCTGCTTCTGTCTCTTTATCTTCTTCCTCTACATACCCATATACAGAAAAGCTATTAGATAAAGCAGCAAATACATTTGCAAATTGGTTGATTTTATTTGCTGTAACATCACGCATCCTTCTTAAATATTGTTGTTGATCTTGCGAATGCTCTTGTGTACCTGGCATAAATTTAGCAATACGATCCAAAACAAGCTTCGGTGTTAATAAGAAGATAACAATCGCTACACCTGACTCAATTAAAGTTGTTACAATATTTGTCTGTTTGTCTACATATAATGTAATTAAGCTTGTCCCAATTAATAAACCTAAACTAACACCTAAACGCTTTCCTTCTTTTAACAATCCACCAAGCAATCCAGAAAAAGCAAGAAGGCTAAGCTGAGACAAGCTAGACACATTTGCTAAACTTAATATTAGTCCTGTTACAACCCCCACTGTAGACCCTGTGGCAGCACCCGCAATAAATGCAAATACTAGCACTAAATACCTTGTAAAAATATGTTGAATAGAAGCATCATATACAAACCAATCTGTTGTACCCGTTAAAACAGATGCTAGTAATATAATCAAACAAACAATTTCTTCCGTCTCTAATGCCTGTTGTTTTCCTTTCCTTTCCACTAAAAGTGGGACACTTTGTAAAAATATCATAGTTAATACAAAACTAAGCCCAGCCTCAATGGTACTAACGAGTAAATCGTACATGGTGACAGTTTGTTGTGCAAAATATACAACAACTAAGTGTGCGGTTAATGCGGAGATAAATACTTGAAATGGAACAAGTCCAACAGTTTTACGTGTAAATCGACTAAAGAAGATATTATAAATGAAGAAGGTAAAGATAGATGCAAAGGTAAAAAACAAATTATCTATCGATACTGAAAGAGCTCCTCCCATTAGAGCTAAAAATGCTAGCGGCATCTTATCCCGCTTCATAACATAAACAGCAGCAAAAAATGGCAGTGCAAACGGTAAAATATTTGTTAATATATATGCTCGTCCCAAAAGAAAACCAATAACAACAATAATAAATCCCCATCTAAAGAAAACTTGCTCAAATTTCATTCGCAACTTACTCGTCCACTTTATTCCATCAAGCTGACTCTCATTCATTGCCAATGCACTTGTATTCATAGTATTCCTTCCTGCTTTAGGCATATTTTTAACACCACCTGCATAGTTTAATTACTGTCATTATAAAAGATGATTGTTGGTTTTTTTGTCAAAACAACAGTTTTCACTTTTATAATCGTTCGACTTTTTATTCGAAATAACTCTACAGATATACAGGGTATGTAAGTTATTTTCGAGATTTTAATTAAACATTCAGAAAATATAGGGTGATTTTGTAGAAGTGTTGTATATCTTAATTTATTTAACAAAAAAAGATCATGCAAATTTGCATGATCTTTTTAGATGACCCGTACGGGATTCGAACCCGTGTTACCGCCGTGAAAGGGCGGTGTCTTAACCACTTGACCAACGGGCCGTTAAATTAAATATAGCGGCGGAGGGGATCGAACCCCCGACCTCACGGGTATGAACCGTACGCTCTAGCCAGCTGAGCTACACCGCCATGTCGTCTTATTTAACGGACAATTAGTATCTTACATCAGATACTAATTAAAGTCAACACATCTCAAAAACTTTTTTGAAAATATTTTTTACATATAAAAAAGCACCCTGAGACATTACTCTGGGTACCTCTCTATATGTTAAAAACTAAACGTCCTTATTATCCGCGACGCGCGCCACGGCCACCACGTTTAGACTCTGTGTTACGCTTTAAAGAAGTTAAACGATCTTCGCTATCTTTTAAGAAGCGTGCCATCTTTTGCTCAAATGTTTCTTTCGGAGCTCGGTCGTTACCGCCACCGCGATTATCTCTGTTGAAAGAGCGATTATTACGTTGTGGACGTCCAGAACGTTGTTGATCACCACCGCGTTGGTATTCACCACGTGGACGATCTCCTTCTGTTTTTTCACGTTCTTTCGCTTTTTTGATAGATAAACCAATCTTTCCATCTTTTTCAACATTAATAACTTTTACTTCTACTTGGTCGCCCACTTTTAAGTGATCGTTAATATCTTTTACATAGTTATCAGCAACTTCACTAATATGAACAAGACCCGTTAAGCCCTCTGGCAGCTCCACAAAAGCCCCAAAATTTGTAATACCTGTTACTTTACCCTGTAACTTGCTGCCTACCTCGATTGACATAAAAAAAATGCTCCTCCTTAGTGGTTAAAAAGTCAAATTTTACTTTATTATATATAATCCTAAAATATAGTGTCAATAAGACATACTCTACTTAGAAACAGGAAAAATTATCTCCCCTTTACCAGAGAAGAAATAATCCCTTCTAGCAATCTTTAATACGTACTCTTCATCATTTAACTTTTGAACTTCGTCTTTTAGACTTTTTTCTTTATTCGTTAATGAATCCAGTTCTTTTTTCATGTCCTTAACTTTTGCTTCTTTTGCTTTAATGGAACTGTTTTGTTGATAAAACGTTACACTAATACTCGCAATAATTGTAAAAGTAAAGACAAGAAAAACCGCTAAACGGCGATAAAGTCGCTTCCTGTTCTCATCCGTTTGTATTATATGCTCTTTAACAGGATTTGGACTCTGTTTTTCGATTGTTCTTTGTCTCAGTTCCCTCATTTCCGAGGTCCCCCTAACTTCTTTTTTATATGCTCCCATAGTTGGAAGATATGTCCCTTCAATTTTGCTATATATTGCAGGAACCCTATATGTTTCACTATAAAAAGTTTAACACGATTAGGGAGAAGTTTCCATATGAGCGAAGCAATAAATCGAACAGGCCAGAAAAAAACTTTCCATATGAAAAGTAATATCCAAATCACCATTTTCCATAACACATGTCCAATTGAAAGCAGTATACGAAATAAGAATAATATAAATGCAATAAATAGCTGCGCTATAATAATAACAGGTTTTATCATGAGTAGCTGTATAATTCGAACAAAAAAATATGTTGTTTGCATAAAAATATAGATGAGAAAATTTAACAGCTTCATGTATAGTGCCTTCAATAAGCTTTGATATGCCGCAAAACCACATAATAATGCCAAAAACACATATATACGTAGCTCAGCTTCATTTACGAGAAGCAATACATAAAAGACGAATAATGCTTGGACAATCCAAAATAATATATCATGTATAAATACAAGCCAACGTTTACGTTCTTGGCGCTTTAAAAAACGTTGATATGTATCTAAAGACGCTCCAATCCAAGCACCCATTCCAATCATTGAAAGCATTGTATACAACTGAATTGTTAAGCTCATTTAAACAACTTACTAAAGAAACCTTTAGTTTTTTCCCCTTGATTTTCATCAATATACAGCATCTCATTAACTTTCCCTTTAATCGACACAATACCTTTTTCCACATCTAAATTTTTCATTTGTAAATTTTGACCACGAATCGTTAAAAAACCCATTACGGTCTCTAGTAAAAACTCTTCGCTATCAAAA
The DNA here is from genome assembly GCF_022663075.1 of Bacillus cereus group sp. BfR-BA-01441. NCBI lineage: Bacteria > Bacillati > Bacillota > Bacilli > Caryophanales > Bacillaceae > Bacillus > Bacillus cereus group sp. BfR-BA-01441. The sequence continues at coordinate 28,421 of NZ_JAKUEU010000040.1, read as the reverse complement.
CTCTCTACCTGCTTCACACCGGTAATATCAATTATACGCCTGCCACGCATAATAATGTCATGCTCTACAGAAACATTTTGTTGATTAGAAGACGTAGGTGAGTAACCATTATTCACGTAAATCCCCCCATAGGTTTTTACTAGCTAATAGTAATGTATGAGGGGATACATGATTTTAGAACAAGCCTTCTTCCGCTTTTACTTTTTCTTCACGAACTAAGCTATACATATTTGCTGCATCTTCTTTTTTAGTTGTTTCTTTTAATTCATTTATTTTCACAGTCACTATTTTTTGACCAAAACGAATTGTTAATTCATCAGCTACTTTCACATCAGAACTCGCTTTTGCCACTTGACCATTAATAGATATTCTTCCTTGATCAGCTACTTCTTTCGCTAATGTTCTTCTTTTAATTAAACGTGATACTTTTAAAAACTTATCTAGACGCATATCAAATCCCCCTATTAACGCTCTGTTTGTTTCGCTTCTTCCCATAAAACATCTAACTGTTCTAATGATAAATCTTTCATCTCTTTATTCATTTCAGCTACTTTTGCCTCCATGTATAAAAAACGACCAGTAAATTTCTCATTAGTTGAACGTAACGCCTCTTCTGGATCTATTTTGTAATGACGAGCTATATTAACAAATGCAAATAGTAAATCACCAAACTCACCCAGCATCTTTTCCTCATCCATATTTGTAACCTCTTGTTGGAACTCTTGCCATTCTTCCAAAGCTTTCTCTATCATCGGTTGCACATCAACCCAATCAAATCCAACCTTACCAGCTTTCTTCTGAATTTCATAGGCGCGTAGTAACTGCGGCAAACTTTTTGGAACGCCATTTAAAACAGATTCTTTCACGAATCCTTTTTCTTGTTTTTTAATTTCTTCCCAATTTGCAATCACTTCATCAGCGCTGTTTACATCCGTATTTCCAAACACATGCGGATGACGACGAACCATTTTCTCAGATAGAGTTCGAATGATATCATCTATAGAGAACCAACCTTCATCTTCTCCGATTTGAGCATGAAGCATAACTTGTAATAATATATCACCTAATTCTTCTACTAAGTGATCATCATCCTCTTCATCGATTGCTTCCAACACTTCATAAGCTTCCTCAATTAAATATTTCTTTAATGATTGATGTGTTTGCTTTTTATCCCACGGACAACCATTTGGACCACGAAGTTCCGCAATAATTTCTCTAAGAACATCAAACTGTTGATACAAGGACGCACGCTCCTGAACTGGCGGCACGTACACACTCGTTAAATTATTCAATTCCGTTTCATGATCTAACATGTACAACGGTACCTTCTTTACTTGTTCAAATGAAGTTCCTGCAGCTGTTACGATATACACTTCATAATCATCTGGTAACATCTCCATTAATGTTAATTTCACATCAGATGCAACGAATGCATCATATACTTGGCAAAAGATTAAATGTTGACGCAGTTCTAATTGCCCTCTTTCAAATGATGTAGCATCAAGTAATTGGAATCCTTCAATCGGATCAATCTTTAGACTTGCAAACATAGGATCAAGGAAACTTTGTCCACCCTCAATTCGCACTTCAACATTTGAAACTTCTCCTTTTTCTAACAGTAGCTGAACTGTTCTTTCTGCTACAAGTGGATGCCCGGGAACAGCATAGATAATTTCTGTACCTTCAGCTTGTTCTAGCAATTTATTCGCAATTGTTTCATATACAATTTCAAACGTATCATGCGCTTCATATACAGCATCAAAAGACGTATATTGTACGCCTTCTTTCTCCAATTCTTCTATAACTGGATGTTCCTTCGTTCTAACAAACAGATGGTCTGCTTCTTTTATTTTTCGATATACACCCATCGTTAGCTGATCTAATTCACCAGCTCCTAAACCTAAAATAGTAATGATTCCACTCACAACCAGTCACCTCTATCCACTCTTCTTCAATGAACCTTCTTTTTTCTCTTGTTTCATAACGGTTCCTAATTCTTTTTTTGTAAATACATGTAATTTCAAAATAAAAAACATATATGTCAATCCGCCGATGGCTACACCTAACAACGCTTCAAGCGTCGCGCTTCCTCTATGTTCCGTATTAATTACTAATCCAGACATCTGTAACACACGTGTGAACATCATTAATACAAACCCCATACAGATACCACTAATTACTATCCCTAACATATTTCGCTTATTGATAAGTGACCCTGATACAGCTCTCGTAAGCAACAAACTATTTAATCCAGAGATTATAATTAACGCACATAAAGTCGCAAAAGCTGCACCTTTCACACCAAAATAAGGCATGAATATATAATTTAACGCTAACTTTAAGCAACCTCCAAATACAACAAATAACGCTGGCTTAAACGTTTGCCCTAATCCTTGTAAAATAGAAGCTGTCGTAATTGACAATGAACTAAATAAAATAGATAACGATAAAATAGATAAAACATCTGATCCATCACTGTTTTCAAACAACATAATATTGGTAGGTTGAATAATACAAGTTAGTCCAATAGCTGCTGCAAGTCCAATAACAAATGTTATTTTCATTGCTAACTTTACCTTTTCTTGAATAAAGGAAAGATCTCCTCTTTCCTTCGCCGCTGTAATAATCGGAATAAGTGACAACGAGAAAGAAGTCGTCACAACAGTACCTAATTGCATTAGCGGAATACTTCTATCATAAACACCCTTTAATACCTTTGCATTTTCAGCCTGTTCTCCCGCACCAATAAGTAAGCTGTAAAAGGACACTGAATCAGCCATCTGTATAAAAATAAGCACTAAATTACTAACACAAATCGCTAACCCCTGCCAAAAAAGGATTTTAACTATCTTCCTTTTACCCTTAATTCTCGCTGCACTTTTGAAGAATATAGAACGAAAATCTTGACGCATATACAATATAAGTACAATAATCCCAATAAGTCCACCCGCAATTGAGCCTAACATAGCCCCTGCACCAACTGTATATAAATCAAATCCGTGAGCAATTAGGAATAGCGATAAAAATACAATAATAGAAACTCGAATTGTTTGTTCTATTACTTGCGAAACAGCCGTTGGCATCATATTATTGAATCCTTGAAAATACCCTCTTGCTACAGACAAAAATGGCATCAATAAGAATGAAAATGAAATAACACGTAGTAACTTATCTAAATGTATATCGCCCATAGCTACCGCAATTGTTTCGGCCCCAAAAAACAGTGTAAAGAAGCCTATAAAACCAATCCCTAATAAGAACCAAAAAGATACACAAATAATTTCTTCTGCTTCTTTTTGTTTTCCCCGCTCTAGTCGTTCTGCAACCATTTTCGAAATGATAACAGGAAATCCATAAGTAGCTAAAATTAAACAAAATCCATAAAACGGGTAAATTTGTTGGTAAATATAAAACCCAATATCCCCCGCTATATTTTGATATGGAATACGGTAAAAAGCGCTTAATACTTTTGTAACGAAACTTGCAATCGTTAATATAATAGCCCCACGCCAAAAGGCTTGATACTTCTTCGCTTCCATACAAGAAAACTCCTTTTTCTATTCTCACCTCTCGTATTATATCATAAAGAAAAGAACAAACTCCCTTACCAACACGGGTAATAATGAGTTCCTAAATGTTAAAAATATTCAACGAAAAAAGGTAGCAAAGTGCTACCTTCATTCAATATACATATATCTCCAAATAATTGATTTCTCAAAAAGAAAGATCATAATTAGGAAAGATTGCTACTTCTAAAATCAATATACCCTTACTGTTCCATTTGTTTCGCTAAGAAACTGGCAGCAGTATTAACCGCTTTATGCTCGATCTCGCTTATAATGGCTTCTTTCGAAAAAATAATGACGGCTCCAATCGGATCTCCGTTTGCAACAATCGGTCCAACTGTATAAGAATGAACCTTTTCTGTTACACCATCAATAATGGAAATATCACTTTCATCCGTCATAATAACAGACTTTCGTTCTTCCATCGTTTTTTCAATTAGATCGCCAACACTTTTATTTAAGTATTCTTTTTTCGATACGCCTGATACTGCGATGATAGAATCTCGATCACACACAAGCACATTATGTCCTAAGCTGTCATATAAAGCATCAGCATATTCTTTCGCAAAATCACCTAGCTCACTAATTGGAGAATACTTCTTTAAAATTACCTCTCCATCGCGATCAACAAATATTTCTAGTGGGTCTCCTTCTCGAATACGTAAAGTTCTACGAATTTCCTTCGGGATTACTACCCTGCCTAAATCATCAATTCGACGTACGATTCCAGTTGCTTTCATTCTAATGCTGCCTCACTTTCTACTGATGATCAAAGTGGTGAATTTACCTGTTCATGTAAAAATCACCAACTGTTAGACATAGTATTTTACACATTAGTTCTTCTATGCACGTCGAATTGTATTTTTTTATCTTATTTTAGGCATTTATTACTTCTTTTTTTACATCTGGTAAGCCTTTTAATAAATTTTCAGCAATTGTTAACCACTTCGATGTCTCTAAGCCATTTGTTTTCATAACAATTTTCAATTGTGATCCTTCCATTCCTAAACCGATCATACGTCCAAAACTATTTCCGAGCATGAATAATTTTCCACCATCAATATTTTGACTTGCTTGTTCAGAAAACAGGAATGTTACTTCAAATTTATTCTGCTTAATTAATTCAATTTGTTCTTTCATTGCCAACACTTTAATATTTGCAATTTGTAATAAATAACCAACTTCTTGTGGATAATCGCCAAATCTATCGATCATTTCTTCCTGCAATTCTTCAATATCCTCAATTGCAGAAACACCTCTAAATTGTTTATACATCATAATTTTTTGCTTACTATCTGAAATATAAGCATCTGGTAAATATGCATCTACCTCTAAGTCAATTTCAACATTAACTATATTTTCAGCCCCATCTGTTCCTCTACGCTGTTCAATTGCATCTTTTAACATTTGCGAATATAGATCAAATCCGACAGAATCAATAAATCCATGCTGTTCTGCCCCTAACAAATTACCTGCTCCACGAATAGATAAATCTCTCATCGCAATTTTGAAACCAGATCCAAGTTCCGTGAACTCTTTAATTGCTTGTAGACGCTTCTCTGCAACCTCTGACAGCACTTTGTCACGTTTATATGCAAAGTATGCATACGCAACACGATTAGAACGTCCAACACGCCCACGAAGCTGATACAACTGTGATAATCCCATACGATCTGCATCAAATACAATTAACGTATTTACATTCGGAATATCTACACCCGTCTCAATAATTGTTGTACTTACAAGAACATCATGCTGTCCTTCTAAAAATGATAGCATAACAGACTCTAATTCGCTTTCGTTCATTTTCCCATGTGCGTACGTTACGCGGGCATCTGGAACTAACATCGAAATTTCATCTGCTTTTCTTTCAATATCCTCTACACGGTTATATAGGAAGTAAACTTGACCACCTCTTGCAAGCTCTCGCTCTATTGCCTCTCGCATTAACGCTGGATTATACTCGACTACATACGTTTGGACTGGGAAACGATTTTCTGGTGGTGTCTCAATAACAGATAAGTCGCGCACACCAAGCATAGACATATGAAGCGTCCGCGGAATCGGAGTTGCCGTTAATGTTAATACGTCAACATTTGCCTTCAATTGTTTAATTTTTTCTTTATGTGTTACACCAAATCTTTGTTCTTCATCAATAATAAGAAGCCCTAAATCTTTATACGTAACATCTTTAGATAAAATACGATGTGTTCCGATTACAATATCTACTGTTCCATCCTTTAAGCCCTTAATTGTTTCATTTTGTTGTTTTCTCGTACGGAATCTACTTAATAAGCCTATATTGATCGGATAATCTTGAAAACGCTCTCGAATTGTTTCATAGTGTTGCTGCGCAAGAATCGTTGTCGGTACTAAAATTGCAACTTGTTTTTCATCCATAATTGCTTTAAATGCCGCACGAATAGCCACTTCAGTCTTTCCATACCCTACGTCACCACAAAGGAGCCTATCCATCGGGCGTCCGCGTTCCATATCTTTTTTAATCTCGTCAATAGAACGTAACTGATCCTCTGTCTCTTGATATGGGAAAGAGGATTCGAACTCTTGTTGTTCTGCCGTATCTGGCGTATATGCATAGCCTTTTGAAGCTTCGCGCTCAGCATATAGTTTAATTAGGTCATCCGCAATGTCTTGTACAGATTTTTCAACTTTCGTTTTAACCTTTTTCCAATCATTACCGCCTAATTTATAAACTTTCGGATCCTTACCTTCAGATCCTACATATTTTTGGACTTGATCAATTTGTTCAATTGGAACGTATAGCTTATCATTACCTTGATATTTAATATTTAAATAATCTTTGTGAACACCATTAATCTCTAATGTCTCAATACCTAAAAATTTACCTATACCATGATTTACGTGAACTACATAATCTCCAACTTTTAATTCCGAATAACTTTTAATACGTTCAGCATTCGATAACTTTTGTTTACGTTGTGATTTTTTAACTTTCTTATGAAAAAGCTCCTTTTCAGTAATGACAACAAGCTTTTGCATCGGCATTTCAAATCCTGCATGTAAATCACCTACAGCAATTTGTAACCTTCCAGGCAATAAGATATCTGTACCTTCTACAATATCTGCCTCAATATCATAATCACTTAAAATATGTTGTAATTTTTTCACACGTTCATCATCTGTTCCAAGTACAACAGTCGTAAAATGCCCTTCATTCCATCTATCAATTTCTGTTTTTAACAAATTCATCTGTCCATGGAAATCTTGCATTGTTTTACATGTTACATTAACAATATTTTGCGGATGTGTGTGTGCGATATGACGCAAGAATAACGTTAAATATACAAAACTTCTTTTTTTATGATGAAGAAACCCCTCGAATGGGTGAGAGAAAGATAAATCTTGAATAATTGTTCCTTCACCAAGAAGTGATATATACCATTCCGCCTCTTCTGTTTCAAGATGCGATGCTGTTTCTTGAATACGGGAAATCTCGTCTAAAATTACAACACCGTCTTCTGGTAAATAATCTATCAGACTAGCAGGTTCTTTATAGAAAATAGATAAGTATTTAAACATCTGTTCTATACTTTGCCCGTTTTTCAACATCTCAATTTCATGACTTACCGTCTCAAGCACTGTAGTCTTTAGTTTATCATCAGAAAGTTTTTGCATCGTCTTAGTTAAACCTTCTTCAAGATGCTGAATTCCTGATTTTAATTCTTCCTGTGAAAATAAAAACTCTGTTGCCGGACCAAACCTAACGCTTTCTTTTTTACCTTGAGAACGCTGTTCATCCACATCAAATAATCGAATAGAATCGACTTCTGTATCAAAGAATTCAATACGAAATGGTAGTTCTTCAGTTAAAGGATAAATATCTAATATTCCCCCACGCAAACTGAACTCCCCTGGAGCTTCTACCATCGACTTACGTTCATAGCCAATATGATGTAAAGTATGCAAGAGCGCATCTAAATCAATCTCTTGCCCTAGATTGATTTCAACTTGCTTTTGCTTCCACAATTCTTTTATTGGTAAAAATCTACGCAATCCTGCCACTGGCGCTACAATGATTCCATTCTCTCCCGCAGCCAAGCGATTTAACACTTCTATACGTTGCGCCTTCAATTCTGGACTTGCAACCCCAATTTCCGATGCTATCAGTTCATTCACTGGATATAGCCACACATCTTTTTCACCAAGTAACGCCACTAAATCTTCATGTACTTTTTGTGCTTGGTATAAGTTATGTGTCACGATTAATTGTGATTTTTTTGTTTTTTTATATAAAGCCGCCATTAATAACGAACGAGAAGACGTTGCCATCCCTGATATAAGTTGTTCTTTTAACCCATCTTCTAATCCATTAATAACCGATTGTATCTCTTCATTTTTATAAAATTGCTCTAATAAACCTATCATTTTTAAAACTCCTCTCAACATAAAGAGCAAGTCATTCTATTTTATGCAAATATTTTGGAAAAGGAAAACAGAAAAATGCTTTGGACATGCCAAAGCGACAACATTTTATTGCAGAAATTTTTCATACTCATAATACTCAGGATAAGATGCGAGCGTTTCTTGACACGATTCACAAATCGTTTTTATATATATATTTCCATTTTCATGAAAATGAATCATTTCTACTACTTCTTGCTCTGTTAGTTGAAATAAAACGTCGCTATATACTTTTTCTGCGTTAATGGAGCCTACATTACCTCCGCAGTGTCTGCAATAATAATACCCTTCCATACTAGCCTCCTAAAAATTCAATTACTACTAGTATGGGTAAAACAAAAGAGAAATATTCCCAATCTCATTTTTAACTATTGAAAGTATTCATGATTTGGAGAAAAGGCTTATTTAGCCACTCTTCACATGCATCCGCTGCTTTTTCAATAGAATGGTTAACATCCGGAATCTCTTCAGATGTAAAGCGTCCTAATACATAATCGACTACCTTCATTCCATTTTTCGGGCGATCGATTCCCATACGGATACGTTGAAATTCTTGTGTTCCTAGGTGCGAAATCGTTGACTTTACACCATTATGTCCACCAGCACTACCTTTCATGCGAAGACGCAATTTACCTACAGGAATGTCCAAATCGTCGTACATAACAACGAAGTCCTCAACATCAATTTTATAATAATCCATGAGTGGACGAATACTTTCCCCAGATAAGTTCATGTATGTTAGCGGCTTTAATAAGATTACCTTTTCTCCATTAACAAACCCTGCACCAAATACACCTTTAAATTTTTGTTCATTCAAAGAAATGTTCCAACGCTTCGCAAGTTCATCAATGGCCATAAATCCAATATTATGCCTTGTTAATTCATATTCTCTACCTGGGTTCCCAAGTCCTACTATCAATTTCATTCTTGTACCACTACTTTCTTTTTTCGATACGAAAAGACGTAACCAATTTTGGTTACGTCTCATTCTATCCAATTAATTGAATAATACACTCACAGATTCTTCTTCGTATACACGAATGATTGCTTCTCCGATTAATGGAGCAACTGAAAGTTCATGTACTTTGTCGATTTTCTTCTCTTCTGGTAATACGATAGAGTTCGTTACAACTAACTCTTTAATATTTGAATTTTGAATACGCTCAATTGCTGGACCAGATAATACTGGGTGTGTACAGCAAGCATATACTTCAGAAGCACCGTTCTCAACAAGAGCGTTTGCTGCTAATGTAATTGTACCAGCTGTATCAATGATGTCATCAATTAAAATCGCTGTTTTACCTTCAATATTACCGATAATGTTCATTACCTCTGATACGTTCGGGCGAGGACGACGCTTATCAATAATAGCGATTGGCGCTTTTAGACGATCTGCCATTTTTCTTGCACGAGTTACACCACCATGGTCAGGAGACACGATTACGATATCTTTAAGACCTTTTGTTTCAAAGTAATCTGAAAGAATCGGTACACCCATTAAGTGGTCGATTGGGATATCAAAGAACCCTTGAATTTGTGGAGCATGTAAATCTAGAGTGATTACACGAGTTGCACCTGCTGTTTCAAGCAAGTTTGCTACAAGTTTCGATGTAATTGGTTCACGAGAACGCGCTTTACGGTCTTGACGCGCATAACCATAGTAAGGAATAACAATATTAATTGTTTTCGCAGATGCACGTTTTAATGCATCAATCATAATAAGTAATTCCATGATATGTTCGTTTACTGGGAAGCTTGTAGATTGAATAATGAATACATCGCAACCACGGATACTTTCTTCAATGTTAATTTGAACTTCTCCATCACTAAAACGATCAACAGAACATTTTCCTAGCCCTACTCCAATATGCTTTGCAATCTGCTCAGCAAGTTCCTTATTAGAGTTTAAAGAGAATACTTTCAAATTAGAATTTAGATATTGAGTCGACATCTAGATTAACCCTCCACATTATGATTTTTTCTTATTCAGCAATTGATCAACATAGTCTTCTTTGTTAACTTGACGTGCACGTGCTACCGATAATGCTTTTGATGGAACATTCTCTGTAATTGTAGAGCCTGCTGCCACATAAGCACCATCTTCAACTGTTACTGGAGCAACAAGGTTTGAATTACATCCAATAAATACCCCATTACCAATCACAGTTTTGAATTTATTCTTACCGTCATAGTTCACCGTAATTGAACCACAACCAAGATTCACGTCTTCTCCAACTTGTGCATCCCCGATATAACTCAAGTGTGAAGCTTTACTTCTATTACCAAAGACAGTTTTTTTGATTTCCACGAAGTTTCCAACGCGTACTTCGTCTCCAATAACTGAATCTGGGCGAATATGTGCAAATGGACCAACCGATACTTCTGTACCAAGCTTACTATCATGTACAGTAGATTGTCGAATTGTCGTACGATCTCCAATTTCACTATCGCGAATTACTGTATGCGGTCCAATTTCACAATCAGAGCCAATTACAGTGTTCCCCTCAATAATTGTTCCTGGATGAAGAACTGTATCACTACCGATAACTGCATCAGCAGAAATATAAGTGTTACTTGGATCAATAATTGTAACACCGTTTACCATGTTCTTTCGGTTGATACGGTTTTTCATAATAATTTCCGCTTGCGATAGAGCGACTCTGTCGTTAACACCTAACGTTTCGTCGAACTGCTCTGTTTGATAAGCTGATACGATATGACCTTCATTTTTTAAAATCTCAATAACATCTGGAAGGTAATATTCACCTTGCACGTTATCATTTGAAACTTTAGAAAGTGAAGCAAATAAAGCCTTATTATCAAAACAATACGTACCTGTATTGATTTCTTTAATAGCTAATTCTTTCTCATTTGCATCTTTATGCTCAACAATCTTTTCAACATGACCATTCTCATTACGAACAATACGGCCATATCCAGCAGGCTCTTCTATGTATGCTGTTAGCACCGTCGCCATTGCTCCTGCTTCTTTATGTTGCTGAAGTAATGCTTCCATTGTTTCAGCAGTTATTAGAGGCGTATCACCACAAATAACTAAAGTTGTTCCTTCTTCATTTGCAAGTACACTTGCAGCTTGATCTACAGCATGTGCTGTACCAAGTTGTTCTGCTTGTAATGCAAATTCACTTACGTTCCCTAGCTGTTCTTGTACCATTTCAGCACCATGTCCAACAACCGTTACAAGTTTCTGCAATCCTAATTGAGATACTTGATCGACTACGTGTTGTACCATAGGTTTTCCACATACAGGATGCAGCACTTTGTATAGCTTAGACTTCATACGTGTGCCTTTACCTGCAGCTAGAATCACTGCAAATCTGTTTGACATATAGACCCTCCATCGCAACCTATTTATCCATTAAAGATATTATCCTAAATCATCATATATTTCAAGAAACACATTTTAACTATTAAATTTTACCATAATTCTTATAAGATGTTTTACTCTTTAGTATCTTTTTTAAGAAATAAGCTATACTATTTAAAATGATTTTGAAAAAATTAGTAGTTTCTTCTTTTTATGTTAATAAATTATGCAGTTTCCAAATATAAAGCAAAAAAAAACAAACCCCTGTAAATGCTTACAGGAGTTTGCTACAAAATTATAAGGCTTTTTGTCAAAAGCCCTTTTCATTCGAATTTTACGAAGCACCCGCTTCTTCAAACTCAACCTCTTCTAACTCGCCTAAACGATGATACTCTGTTAAAACCGCATCTTGAATTTTAGAGCGTGTACCAGAATTAATTGGATGTGCAATGTCACGGAACTCTCCATCTGGAGTACGTTTACTTGGCATTGCTACAAATAATCCATTATTACCATCAATTACACGAATATCATGAACAACAAATTCATGGTCTAGAGTAATAGAGGCAATTGCTCTCATGCGGCCTTCTGTGTTTACGCGGCGTAATCTTACGTCAGTCACTTCCATCTTGTGTTCACCACCCTTTTCTAAATAAGCGATATATTTGTATAAATTCCACAAATTTTCTATTTTCCCTTTAATTTTTTAAAAATTTTTAAGATAAAAATTTTTAAAGTAGTTGAATATAGAGATTAGTGGAGGTTATCGCTTACAAAAGGTTACTTAACTAGGGCGATTACTTCAATTTCAACGGAAACATCTTTCGGTAATTTTGCTACTTGCACACAAGATCGAGCTGGTTTATGAGTAGAGAAATAAGAGCTATACACTTCATTCACAGCATTAAAATCATCCATGTCCTTTAAAAATACTGTTGTTTTTACGACTGTATCAAATGAAGCACCTGCTTCCTCTAATACCGCTTGTAAATTTTGAAATACTTGTTCTGTTTGTACTGTTACATCTCCTGTTACAAGCTCCCCATTTGCCGTCAATGGAATTTGTCCTGAGCTATAGAACATGTTATTTACAATAATCCCCTGTGAATAAGGTCCAATTGCTTGTGGTGCCTTGCTTGTTTGAACAACTTTCATACTTTTCACCCTTTTATTATTTATTTTACTCTTTAAAAATAGTGTACGAAAGGCAGTTTGTCCATCTATTTTATAATCTATAAATAAAATAAAAAAGATAGAGCTATCTGCTCTATCTTTTATTCCGCCTCTACAAGCCCTTCATCAAATGGCGCAAGAGAATAATTCCCTTTTTCCACTTGAATCGTTTTTTCTTTCACATCAACTTCCGATAGACGAATTAATGATACAAAATTATTAATTAGTCGTTCTTCAATATCTGTGGATTCTACTAATACACCAATACCAACAACATTAGCCTTGAACTCTTCTAACATACTCATCATACCTTGAATTGTTCCGCCAGCTTTCATGAAGTCATCAATAATTAAAACATTCGACCCTTCTGGAAGGCTGCGTTTTGCTAACGTCATTGTTTGAATTCGTTTAGAAGAACCCGACACATAGTTAATACTAACAGTCGGACCTTCTGTTACCTTATTATCTTTCCTTGCAATTACAACTGGTACATCTAAGTAATTTGCCACTGCATAAGCAAGTGGAATCCCCTTCGTTGCCACCGTCATAACTGCATCAATTGGTTGCCTAGCAAAAACAGAAGCAAACAAACGACCTGCGCCATTAATATGGCGAGGATTACTCAATAAATCTGTCATGTATAAGTAACCGCCAGGCAAAATACGATCTGGGTTTTCAAATAAGCCACAAAGCTCATCAATAATTAGATCTGCCTCTTCTTCACTTATATACGGTATATATTTCACTCCTCCTGCTGCTCCTGGTATCGTTTGCAATGTGCCGACCCCTTGTTGTTCAAACGTTTGCTTAATAATAACTAAATCTTCACTAATGGAAGACTTAGCCGATTGATACCTTTCAGCAAAAAAAGTGAGAGATACTAGCTGACGAGGGTTTTGTAGCAAGTAATAAGTCATATCGACTAATCTTGTACTTCTTCTAATTTTCATACTCTCACCTCAAATCACGAATATTCTAAACAAATCATAACGTATTATACGTCTTTATTCAAGCGTTTCTCGCTCTCCTAATAAACGTACCGCATAGACTTGTTCACAAAATCCTTTTAATCCGTTATAAATGCGATGCATTCGTGAATCATGGTGTACAAGTCCAAATACAGTTGGACCACTTCCACTCATTAATACAGCATCCGCTCCAAATCGCTTCATCTGTGATTTAATACGGGCAACTTCAGGATGCATTCCAAATGTTACATCTTCTAAAACGTTACCAACAGTATCACAAATTCCTTTATAATCACCAGAATTTATGACATCAACCATTTTATCTACATTCGGATGTGTAACTCGATTTAACTTTAAATTTCCATACACATCAGCAGTAGATACACCTATATGTGGTTTCGCTAAAATAACCCAACAAGAAGGCGGAGTCTTTATATGCTCAATTTTCTCTCCTCTTCCAGTGGCAATTGCTGTGCCTCCGTATACACAGAACGATACATCTGATCCAATTTCTGCGCCAAGCTCTGCTAACTCATCAATTGTAAGCCCTAAATTCCATAATTTATTAAGACCACGTAATGTGGCTGCTGCATCACTACTTCCACCTGCTAATCCAGCTGCTACTGGAATCGTTTTTTCAATAGTAATAGATACACCTTTTTTTACATTAAACTTCTCTTTTAATAATTTCGCTGCCTGATAAGCTAAATTTCGTTGGTCGTCTGGGACATACCGATTATGGGATAAAATTTCAATACGGTCTTCTGCTAATTCCGTTAGTTCTAGACGATCTGCTAAATCAATGGTTGTCATAATCATTTTCACTTCATGATATCCGTCTTGTCTTTTTCCCAGTACATCTAACGACAGATTAATCTTTGCTGGTGCTTTCACTAGTAGCTTCAATCTATTCACCCACTCTATGTACTCAATCTTTTATCGTTTATTTTACCATAAATTTATAGTAAGACGATGACACTTCCCTAATTATAACGAAAAGCATTCAGAATGAAACTACTTATGTAAAATGATGGCACCTTTTAGAGTACAAAAAGCCGAGGAATGTCTCCTCGGCTACCGTAGCATAGAAAGTATCTTACAACTACTGGTTTCGTTTCATTAATTGCTGTTCTGCAATTTCTATAGCACGTTTCACCATGTTACCAGCATCTTTCGCACGAATTCCGCCCCATCCTTCTTTCTGAACAACATCATAAAAGCCAAGCTCTTTTGCTAGCTCTTCTTTAAATTGGTTTGACATGACACCTCTTCGTCTACTCAATGCAGAGTCCCTCCTTATTTTGCTACGGTATAGTTAGTATGCAAAATAATATAGCTTTTCATTTATGGGAATATATGTAATGATATACGGATTATAAAATGACCTCATTATGAGGGTCTCCATAAAATGTTAACTCTACTGTCTCTGTTAAAACATCTGCATAACTATAAGATACACGTTGCAACGCATCTTCTTGTTGATCTAATTGTACAACAAAAACGGAACGGTATGTTTCTGCTAGTACACCTGATTGCTCCACAGTTTTTCTTCTTCCACTATTTGCTTTTAACATAAGTCGCTGTCCAAGATGGTGATCTAATTCGCTTTTAATTTCATCTAAACGTTTTGACATATACTTCGCTACACCTCGCTGTAATTTAGATTGAACACTTAAAGCACGATATATCTATCCTAATTATTAACCGCGATTCACAGCTAATATCATCCTGCGTTTGAATAGATAGAAGAAATACTATATTGTAAAAGTATCATTACGTAGTCTGCACGTTCTTACCTCTTTTTATCCAAATTCATTTAAATCCTTCCATACAAAAAAGCAAGATACATATGTATCCTGCTTACTCTTCGTAATGTTGAAAAGGTAATCCCGTTCGTAAAATCCCTCTCGTTTCAATTCCACCTAGTCCCTTTTCACCAGTAATTGTATTACGTACGACATCCCATACATTGACTCTCTCCATAAATGAAGTAAAACTAATTTTACCAACTACATATACAGGATCTAGTGCATGAATATTAATTCTAGATGGTGAACTAGCGAAATTGGCCCCTGCACGAATTAGTGCCTCAAAATGTGATTGACATGCCCCAGCAAAAATAACAAGTTGATCCAATGATGGATATTTTTTTCGCACTTCACGAACAGCCTGTACAAAATGTCTTGAATGCCTATATGCCGCTAAATCTCCCTTCACTCCTTTTGATTTTGTATATGCATCATGCCCTGTAATAACGAGAATGTCTGGGCGAAAGTGATCTATTAAGTCTACTACTTTTTCATGCATCTCCGTTTCTTTACAATGAATACCTTGAACAGGAACGCCAATTTTATTATATAAATCTAAGCACTTGCGCAAATATAAAGGGTCTCCATCTATATGCAATACACGTCCCGGCATTTGAAAATAATTCACCTCACTTGTGTATCCACCAGTTGAAGTATGTTCATGCCTTTGTTTCATCAGTACATAATCTTGTTGAAACAAACGATACGTGCGCTCCATTGTTTCTTTCTCACGCTTCACCCTTTTTTTATGTTCTCTTTGATCTATACTAATTAAATCTTCAAGTGGCGCATCCGCCACCAGTCTAATTTCCTCTCCAAACAATATAGCTATCTCGCCTTTTATTTCTATAATACGAAAAAGAATATCCCTCTTATGAGAATATCGTTCCACTAATTCTCCAACATGTAAAACCATTCTCCTACCTCCAAACTCATTAGGCCATCTTACCTGTTTTTAAAGTATGAATTTAAAGAGAGAAAGGTGACAAAAGGGACAGTTCAACTTGAACTGTCCCTTTCATATTCTTATGATAATTTATGAAGAACTAATGCATTACTTAATGTTGCAAACTCTTCAATAGATAGCGTTTCGCCTCTTCGCTTTGGATCAATTCCTACTTCTGTTAAAATTCGATCCAATAATTCCTTATCTTTCGGGAAACCATTTAAATTATTTGATAAATTATTCATCAAAGTTTTACGGCGCTGTGCGAAACTTGCTCGTACTACTTCAAAGAAGAATGTTTCATCTGTCACCTCTACAACCGGTTTCGGACGCTTTAGAAGGCGAATAATTGCAGAATCAACATTTGGCTGTGGTACAAACACTGTACGCGGTACAGTCATAACTGTTTCAACTTCTGTATAATACTGAATAGCAATCGATAAAGAACCATACTCTTTCGTTCCAGGTTTAGCAGCTAAACGATCTCCAACTTCTTTTTGCATCATAACAACAAATCCACGAACTGGTAACTTTTCTTCAAGCAATTTAAATAAAATTGGCGTTGTAATATAGTATGGTAAGTTAGCTACTACCATTACATCTTGCCCTTCTTCAAATTGCTCATTAAATACTTCATGTACATCTGCTTTTAGTACGTCTTTATTAATAACTGTAACGTTACCATATGGCGCTAACGTCTCATCTAAAATTGGTAATAGTCTTTGATCAATTTCAAAAGCCACTACTTTTTTAGCACGCTTTGCTAATTGCTCTGTTAATGCACCAATACCTGGTCCAATTTCAATTGCACCACTTTCTGAACCAATTTCTGCATGATCGACAATACGATTTAATACATTTGTATCAATTAAAAAGTTTTGTCCTAAACTTTTTTTGAATGAAAATCCATACTTTTCAACAATGTCTTTTGTACGATTTGGCGTTGCGATATCCTTCATCTTTTTTCCTCCTGTATTACTTGCTTATAAGCTTCTGCAAATGATTCCTTTGAAACTTGAAACATCTGTAATCGTTTATGTAACTGTTTTGCATTTGTATAACCAATCTTTAATAGCTTACCCATTCTTTCTCTGCGGCTCTTTGCCATTTCTCCGCCCACTAAGCCTGCATCGACTAAATCACTCCAACTAATTTCACTTGTGTAAGCTTCCATTTCTTCATGTATATTCTCTAGAGCGCGGCGAATCGACTCATTAGAAGCGTGTTCGATCCCAACACCCTTTTTCCTTTTAGCAAGCGCTTCTTCCTTCGGTAAAAAGGCATGCTTACAGCCAGGAACCTTGTCAGAAATAATTTTTCGAATACGCTCTCCAGGATAATCCGGATCTGTGAAAATAATAACGCCCCTTTTTTGCTGCGCTAATTTAACTTGCTCAATAACATGATCACCGATTGCTGAACCGTTCGTTTCAATTGTATCCGCATCAACAGCACGCTTAATCGCAACTGTATCATCTTTACCTTCTACAACGATAATCTCTTTTATTTTCATGCTTGCCTCCACACTCATTTCGTCTCTACTTAGTAAAACAAAAAAATGACGACTTTTCCATTATTATTTTCCCCATTCTTATATTTTAAAAAATAGAATAGAAAAATCTTTGTTCTCTGTCCTTATTGTAACACTTCATCATTCACATTTATTTTTTTCATCACTTCTACTAGTTTTTCTCAAAATAAAAAAGAACAGGTTTCCCCATTCTTTTTTATTCAACACCAAATAAAACTTTTGCATTTTTAGTTGTCATTTCTGCTACTTCCTCATAAGAAATTCCTTTTAAATTCGCAATTTCTTCTGCCACGAGTTTTACATAACTCGGTTCATTTCGTTTCCCTCGAAATGGATGCGGTGTTAAATACGGACAATCCGTCTCTATTAACAATTTCTCTAATGGAATCTCCGTAGCAACCTCTTTCGGCTTCTTAGCGTTTTTAAATGTAACTGGTCCACCTAACGAAATTAAAAAGTTCATATCAACACATCGCTCTGCTACCTCTACGCTGCCGCTAAAGCAATGCATAATGCCTCCTACTTCAGCTGCATTCTCTTCTTCTAGAATATCAACAATATCTTGAGTTGCATCGCGGTTATGTATAATAATCGGCAATTTTACTTTTTTCGCTAATGCAATTTGTTTACGGAATACTTCTTTCTGTATTTCTTTTGGAGACTTATCCCAGTGATAATCTAAGCCCATTTCTCCAAGTGCAACGACTTTAGGATGAGAAGCAAGTTCTTCTAACCAAGCTAAATGTTCTTCTGTCATGTCGATTGCATCAACTGGGTGCCACCCAACCGCAGCGTAAATAAAATCATAGGCTTCAGCTAATTCCATCGCCTTTTTTATCGTTACTTCATCAAAACCAACAACAACTGTATAAGTAACTCCCGCTTCTTTCATTCGGGCAATAACCTCTTGCAAATCTCCTTCGAATTGCTCTGCATTCAAATGTGAATGTGTATCAAACAACATAATACATAACTCCTTTTATATTGAAATCAAGTTTATTCTACAAAAATAAGTTCTTTAATAACTTAACGATAACAATACTACAATCTTAATGCAAAAATAGAGAGTGTAAAAAGAAAAAAGACGCTTCACACATGTTACACGTGAAACATCTCTTTTCTTGTCTTAATTACTTGATTTTTGTACCATTTGGTAGATTTTGGTCAATTGATGCTAATGACAATACGCCATTCTCTTCACCCGCTAAAATCATACCTTGCGATAATTCACCGCGTAATTTTACAGGTTTTAAGTTTGTTACACAAATAACCTTTTTACCTTTTAAGTCTTCCGGCGAATAGAATTTTGCAATTCCAGAAACAACTTGACGCTTTTCTGTACCTAAGTCTAGTTGAATTTTTAACAGCTTGTCTGCTTTTTTCACAGGTTCAGCAGATAGTACTTCAGCTACGCGTAATTCTACTTTAAAGAAATCATCAATTGTAATTTCTTCTGCCTTCGGTTCTTCTTCTTTTTTCTCTTCTACTTTAGGAGCAGAGCTTTTCATTTGTTCTTTAATGTACTCTACTTCCACTTCCATTTCTAAACGAGGGAAAATTGGGTTTCCTTTTTCTACTTTTGTTCCAGCTGGAATGCAGCCAATTGTAGATAGACTTTCCCAAGATTTATGAGCTTCATCAGTAAGGCCAAGCTGAGCAAACATCTTGCTTGGTGCTACTGTTAAGAATGGCATAAGCATAATACCTGTTTGACGAAGTACTTCTGCTAAATGAGCCATTACAGAGGCTAACTTTTCACGATCATTCTCATCTTTTGCTAATACCCATGGTTGTGTTTCATCAATATATTTATTCGTACGACTAACTAGTTGCCAAATAGATCCTAACGCTACAGAGAACTCCATATTCTCCATTGCTTCTTCTACTTTTTTCAAAGTATCTTGTGCAAACGCTACTAACGTTTCATCAAATTCCGTCACATTTTCTTTAAATGCAGGGATTTCTCCGTTAAAGTACTTATCAATCATAGCTACTGTACGATTTAATAAATTACCTAAGTCATTTGCTAAGTCGAAATTAATACGCTCCACAAATCCTTCTGGTGTAAATACACCATCAGATCCAAATGGAACTTCACGAAGTAGGTAATAACGTAATGCATCTAATCCGTAACGATCGATTAATGTAACTGGATCTACTACGTTTCCTTTTGACTTACTCATCTTTCCATCCTTCATTAAAATCCAGCCATGAGCAAAGACTTTCTTCGGAAGAGGTAAATCTAATGCCATTAAAATTATCGGCCAATAAATTGTATGGAAACGAACAATTTCTTTCCCAACTAAATGCACATCTGCAGGCCAGAATTTTTTATATTTCTCTTCATTTGCTGTTCCATAACCTAACGCCGTAATATAGTTAGATAATGCGTCAACCCATACGTAAATAACGTGTTTTGGGTTACCAGGAACACGAACTCCCCAGTCAAATGAAGTACGAGAAACTGCTAAATCTTCTAATCCCGGTTTAATAAAATTATTAATCATTTCATTTTTACGAGACTCCGGCTGAATGAAATGTGGATTATCTTCATAGAACTTTAATAGTCTGTCGACATATTTACCCATTCTAAAGAAATAAGATTCTTCACGAACAAGTTCTACATCATGACCACTATCTGGGCTTTTTCCTCCAACTACTTTGTCGCCTTCCATAATTGGCTCTACTAATTGATGCTCTGTATAGAACGTCTCATCTTGTACAGAATACCAACCTTCATATTCATCAAGATAAATGTCACCTTGATCTACTAATTGTTTAAAGATTTTTTCGACAACATCTTTATGACGATCTTCAGTTGTACGAATAAAATCATCATAAGAAATATCCATCTTCTCCCAAAGCTCTTTAATTCCTGCAACAATGTTATCAACATATGCCTGTGGCGTAATATTTAACTCTTCTGCTTTCTTTTGGATCTTCTGTCCATGTTCATCAGTTCCTGTTAAATAATGCACATTATAACCTTGCATACGCTTATATCGTGCCATCGCATCTCCTGCTACTGTCGTATAAGCATGTCCAATGTGTAATTTTCCACTTGGATAATAAATTGGGGTAGTAATATAAAAGGACTTATTTTCCTCTGTCATTGTTTTGGACCTCCCGAATAACCTCATATGTATTTATAAACAGTATATCAAAAACTCATATATAAAGTGAAACTTTAATCAGTAGGGTTTTTGTTCCTCCCCACTAATTATTAGCCCACGTTAATTGGGCTTTTACGAGCAGCCCAAATCTAACTTATCTTCTTTACGCCAACCTAATTTTCAATTTAGGTCTTAATGCTCAATATCTTTATCATCTATTGCTCATATTTCAAAAAAATATACAATATCCACTTTTAATTTATTATTTTTTCAGAAAATAATGTAAATAATTGTGGAATTTCCTCTCAATCTATTATATATAAGAAATAAGAAATCTATAAATCTTTTTAAAAAATATAGAATTTAAGAATTGACGGAAATGTAAATGATTGGTATCATATGTCCATAGGGTATTTTGTCGAAAAATGACGAATCTAAAAATAGACTCGAAACTTATAAACTATTTATTTAGGAGGAAAAAAATTATGAAATCTACTGGTATTGTTCGTAAAGTTGATGAATTAGGTCGTGTAGTAATTCCAATCGAATTACGCCGTACTTTAGGTATTGCAGAAAAGGACGCTCTTGAAATCTATGTTGATGACGAAAAAATCATCTTAAAGAAATATAAACCAAACATGACTTGCCAAGTAACTGGTGAAGTATCTGACGGTAACCTTTCTTTAGCTGAAGGTAAAATCATCTTAAGCAAAGAAGGCGCTGAGCAAATCTTAAACGAACTTCAAGATTATATCGAAACAGCAAAATAAGCTTCTCAATTATGAGAAGCTTATTTTTTATCGACATGATAGATTTGATATACATCTCTTTTCGACAAATCTCGATCTTTAGCGACTGTTTTAATCGCTTCTTTTGAATTCATACTTTTTTCATTTATATAATATTCAATATGATCATATACCGAAAGAGATTCCCACCATTGTTCTTCTGGAGCAGGTTCTTCTGTTGAACCAGCTACTAAAATACAAAACTCACCACGTACTTCATTTTGCTTCGTCCACTCAATTGCTTCTTCGATTGTTCCTCGAATAAATTCCTCAAATTTTTTCGTTAACTCTCGACATAATACAATCTCTCTATTTCCCAACACTTCCTGCATCGAAATTAAAGTATCATCTAAACGATGAGGTGCTTCATAAAACATCATTGTAATTTGTACATAACGTAGCTTTTCTAACTCCATCTTCCGTTCCTTTTTGTTTCTCTGCAAGAAACCATAGAAATAAAACTGCTTTGTTTCAAGACCGGATGCAATTAATGCTGTAAGGGCTGCATTTGCTCCAGGAAGCGGAATTACATGATATTGCTCAGCTACTGCCTCAACGACAATATCGTAACCTGGATCAGAAATACACGGCATACCAGCGTCACTAACAAGTGCTACATTCTTTCCATCCTCTAATTTCTCTAATAGTTTCTTCCCACTTACTTCTTTATTGTGCTCATGATAACTCGTGACAGGTGTTTCAATTTCAAAATAATTACAAAGTTTTTTCGTTTGTCTCGTATCTTCAGCAGCAATTAAATCAACTTCTTTTAAAATTCGGATTGCACGAAATGTCATATCTTCTAGATTTCCAATAGGAGTTGGTACTAAATATAAAACTCCCTTTTCATTTTGTTGAAAGCTTTTTTGTTGCCACATAGCGTTCTCCTTTTTGCATATATGCCTCTTTTTGTTTTCTCGTTAATTGCTTAAAGTAATACTCCGCTTGCATAGCTGTACGCTTATCATCGTGGGTCTCTACATATTTTAAAACGACAGGAAGCCTGACGCGTGTATACTTAGCCCCTTTGCCACTATTATGAGTCTGAATTCTCTTTTCTATATGGTTTGTATATCCAGCATAATAACTTCCATCAGAGCACTCTACCACATAAAAAAAGTGCTTATTCTTCTCCATATAAAATTGAACGTAGCTCCTTTGTATATTCGTTATTGTTCTCATATACAACGAGAGGCGGTAAAATTTTCAAATCTGCATTTCCATCCTTAATTCCTTCAATTAACAATGTATTTGCTTCTTTTCCAACCTTAGGATAAACAAATTGCACACGCTTTGGTTCAATTTTATATTTACGCATTAATGTGACAATGTCTAGTAATCGCCCTGGACGATGTACAAACGCTACTTTCCCACCTTGTTTTACTAACTGACTACTTGCAGATACAACATCTTCTAATGTACACATAATTTCATGACGAGCTATCGCTAAATGTTCATTCATATTTTTCTCTGAAGTTTGAGGTGTTTGAAAATATGGTGGATTACATGTAACAACATCATATTGATGACGCCCAAGTTTCTCTGGCATATCTTTCAAATCTCCATGTATGAGGTGAATTCTTTCTTCCAACCCATTGTATTGAACACTTCTTACTCCCATATCATATAAGCGTTCTTGAATTTCCACACCAGTAATATTTCCTTTTGTTCTTGTACTTAATAGAAGGGGAACAACCGCGTTACCTGTACACAAATCAAGTAAATTCCCCTTTTGAATTGGTACCCATGCAAAATCTGCGAGTAAAACGGCATCTAAAGAAAAATTAAATACTGATGGGCTTTGTATAATCTTCATGTCTTGTGCTAATAAGTAATCTAAACGTTCATCTTCATATAAATTCATATACTGCTCCTTTTCTTACCCTTAACCTACCCTATTTCATGTATAAAAAATTACCTTTCCAATTATAATTGGAAAGGTAATTTCACTTTTTATTTAAGAATGAAAGACAGAACAAACAATCTCCCTCTTTACGTACACTTCCATAATGTAGATTGCAAATATGAAAACCTTCTTGATATAGTCTGGCTAAATTGTCATAACCTTCACCAATATCTGTTTTCGGCTTCACTTCTTTACGTTTTTGAGTTTTTTGTTTTTCTTTATTCTGCACTTCTTCAAAACGGTGTCGCAAATTGTTATTTTCCATTTTTATATGCTGGTTTTCTTCCAACAACTCTGCAAGATGCTGTTTTAACTCTCCCAACTGTTTATATAAATGTCCAATTTGCTCTTCCATACTAGAAACCGATTCAAAAATATCTTTTTTCTCCACAAGCACCCACCTCATTAATCTGTGGTTTGACTCGAAACGACCCCTTTATTCACTAACTCATCTAACGTATATTCTACTATCCGTTCCTTGTCTACTAGTTCCACTTGAATTAATCTTTCTAAAATATTTAATCCGATAACACGGCCAGTACCATGCGGGGTTTGTATACGTTGATCTAAATCAGGAAGTTGTTCCTTTGCTGCCTCATATTCATCATTCTCATATTTTAAGCAACACATTAAGCGACCACATAAACCAGAGATTTTTGCAGGATTTAATGATAAATTTTGATCCTTTGCCATTTTAATGGATACAGGTTCAAAATCCCCTAAAAAAGTAGAACAACAAAGCATACGACCACATGGACCAATACCACCTAGCATCTTCGCTTCATCACGAACACCAATTTGTCTTAGTTCAATTCTTGTTCTAAAAATTGCGGCTAAGTCCTTCACTAGTTCGCGGAAATCGATCCGACCATCCGCAGTAAAATAGAAAATAATCTTATTACGATCGAATGTATACTCTACATCTACAAGTTTCATATCAAGATTATGCTCTACTACCTTTTGTTGACAGACTTGATATGCTTCTTTGGCAGCATATTTGTTCTCTTCAACAATGGTACGATCATTTTCATTTGCAATACGAATAACCTTTTTTAGCGGTAATACAACGTCGTTTTCATCAACTTGTTTTTTGGTAATAACTACTTTTCCGTATTCAATACCTCTTACCGTTTCTACAATGACAAACTCATTTTCAGAGATATCGAACTGGTTTGGATCAAAGTAATATACCTTTCCGGCCTTCTTAAAGCGAACACCTACTACATCATACAAAACGGTCATCCCTCCTGCAACCGCAACACTAACTGTTCGAACACAAGCTGCGCATTTACATTAGCGTTGATTCTATTTTTTGCCTCTAATATATTAAAAAGAGCTGATACAATGCGCTTCTGAGCATAGGAAAACGATTCAAATATCTCTTTCTGCTCATGAAAAACAAGACGATCTTCTTCTCCAAGTTGAACATATAATAAATCCTTATAAATAAGGAGTAACATATCTAAACCTTGCTGTAATTGTTCTTTCTCTCCAAAGTGTTTTCCCCATTTTTCTTGTACAAAAAAAATAGAGGTTTTATCTTTTTCGAGCGCTTCACATAATTTTATCACTAAAGCTCGTGCTTGTGCAAACCATTCATCACTACATAAAGCTAAAGCTTCATCAAAACTATTTGTAAGTTGAGCAGCAAGTGTCGATAAAGATGCTGTAATCCCTTCATCCTGTAATCTTCTAATTAAAGATTCCGTAGGTAACGGTCTAAACGTAACAACTTGGCAGCGAGATAAAATCGTATTTAAAATTTGATGACTTTGTTCAGTAAGTAAAATAGCAGTTGTATCACTACTTGGTTCTTCTAAAAATTTCAAAAGTGTATTTGCCGCATTTGCTGTCATACGATCTGCGTGCTCAATAATATATAATTTTTTATTTGCCTCTAATCCTGTTTTTGAAAACTCTTCTTGTAAATCATGAATTTGCTGCTTCTTAATAGATAATCCGTCTGGTTTTACAATATGTAAGTTAGGGTGGTTACCTGAATCAATTCGCTTACAGTTTGTACATACATGACAGGGCTCTACTCCATTCCGCTCAGAACAGAGGAAACTCTTTGCCATTTGAATTGCTGTCGCAAACTTTCCTGTCCCTTTCCCTCCCTCTAACAAGTAAGCGTGGGATATACGCTCTTTTGCAATGCTATTCATCAACATTTTTACACCGATGGGTTGTATAGCAGAAAGCTGCTCCCACGTCTTCGTCATAATGCATACCTCACTTATTTCATTCTTTCCTTCTATTATAACAATTTATCTTCTATAATCTGAACAACTTCTTCTATAAGTTTTTCCATCGGTTGATCAGCATTTACCAATACAATACGATCCGAGAAACGTTCTACAACTTGTAAATACCCTTCGCGCACACGTTTATGGAAAGAGATATCTTCCATATCTAGTCGATTTACTTCACGTCCTGCATCTTTTTCAATCCGAGCCAAACCAACCTCAGGCTCAATGTCTAGATAAATTGTTAAACTAGGCATACAGTCCTCTGTTGCGAAACGATTTATTTCAAATACCTTATCCATACCCAATCCTCTTGCATAGCCTTGGTATGCTAAAGAGCTATCTATAAAACGATCACATAACACGAGGTAGTTCTCATTAAGTGCTGGCATAACTTTTTCTACTAAATGTTGTCTGCGCGCAGCAGCATAAAGAAGCGCTTCTGTACGTGCTTCCATCATCGTATATTCTTGTTTATGTAAAATCGTCCTAATGTCCTCAGAAATTGCAATACCGCCTGGTTCCCTTGTCGCCATTACCTTCTGTGCTTTTTGTTCAAAATATGGCAATAAGCTTTTAATTAACGTTGTTTTACCTGAACCTTCTGGGCCCTCAATTGTTACAAATAATCCCTTCATCCTAAAACCTACTTTCTATATCATACACTTTCATATATTTCGTATTACCTTGAAAACGAGCTCCTGCTCTTTCTAAATACATAATTTGCTCTTTATGCTCTGAAGTAATTCTCTCTCCATACATAATTAATGGAATTCCAGGTGGATACGGAATCACCATTTCCGCCGCTATCATTCCAACAGCCTCTTCTATAGATACTATCTTTGTTTCATATCCGTCTAGTTGTTTATACGTATACGGTAAAAGAGAGAATTCACCATTATAAGTATAACGAATAGATTCCCTCTTGTCTTTCACCTCATAATGTTGCAATGCTACTCGGATCATCTCTATAACCTTCATATATCCCTCATTTACTTGTAAGGGTAAAATAAATAGGACATTGTACGGATCAGCCATCTCTGTATATATACCGACCTTTTCAAATACAGACTGTAATTCGTACCCTGATAACTGACAACGAGTTTGTACGGTGACCTTTAACTCATCTTGCAACGGATATTCTAAAATGGTGATTTGGGGAATAGAACGTAATTGTTCCTTAAATCTTCGTAAAAACTCAACAATTTCACTGTGACCTTCTTCTTTTATACGCGCCATTGTAAAGCGTGCTATATCCAAGGAAGCCATAATTGGATACGATGGACTACTAGATTGTAGCATACTTAAATAAGTAGTAACCTTATCTTCGTCTACTAAATGACTATTTATATGTAAATAGGAACCCATTGTCATTGCGGGTAATGTTTTATGTGCAGAATGAACTACAATATCTGCACCATATGTTAATGCTGACTTCGGAAATGGTTCTCCCAAACATAGATGTGCCCCATGTGCCTCATCTACCAAAACAGGGATTTTATGTGCATGTGCAAAAGCGATGCTTGCCTCTAGATCCATCCCCATACCATAATAATTAGGATGCGTTAAAATAAGTGCTTTCGCATTTGGATACTTTCCAATTGCGTTCTTAATAATTTCATTACGAACTCCCACTGGTACGTTATAAGCTTCATCAATCCATGGATCTAAAAAAATGGGATTTGCTCCCGCAAGTTTTAAACCATTAATAATTGATTTATGACAATTTCTTTGTACAAGAACAATATCATGTTCCCCGCAACAAGACAAAATCATTGCTAAGTTCCCGACTGTTGAACCATTAATTAAAAAATAACTTCTCTTTGTATTATAAACTTCAGCCAATAATTGTTGTGCCTCATCTATACATTCAAACGGACTATGCAAATCATCTAGTCCTGCTAATTCAGTTACATCAATAGATAGAATATCTTTAAACTCTCTTATTGCCTCCTGAGGGAAGTTTAAACCATTCTTATGACCAGGAACATGAAAGGATAACGGCCCTCTTTCTTTAAACTCTATTAACGCCTCATATAAAGGCATACGATTTTGATTCATCTACATCTCTTCCTTATTATTCATTCTCTATCTATTATACAGAACAAAAAAAATAATAGGCATATGCCTATTTAAAAATATGATACTTCTAATTTTCGAAGCTGCTTTAAATAATATATATATTTCGGATCATCTGTCTCTGTATTCACCATATCCTTTTCACATTCATGGCATATTAAATTATTATAAACATATATACCTTCTTTTCTTTTTGTCTCACAAACAATACAAACTTCACTTTGTAATTTCATAATCTTCCCTCCCTATTTAAGTGAACCTATTTTATACTTCTAATCCTTAACAATTTACAGAAAAATATACACCCATCTTTTATATAATATGATTAACTCTTGGGCAACGTGTTTGTATTTCCATTACTTCTTTCCCATTCTTTTTAACAATACAAAAAAACACAAGTCAAATGACTTGTGTTTTTAGTTGCTTGGCGACGTCCTACTCTCACAGGGACAAGGTCCCAACTACCATCGGCGCTAGAGAGCTTAACTTCCGTGTTCGGTATGGGAACGGGTGTGACCTCTCTGCC